>DASSIU010000001.1:0-5593 GCA_035691585.1 Sphingomicrobium sp.
CAGACAGCCGAACGGCCCCTTGAGCCCCTCGACGTTCGGAAGCAGCGCATCTTCGCCGATTTCCACGCCGTCCATCACCACCTCGCCGGTGATCGACGCCCGAAGCGACAGCTTCTCCTTGATCTTTGGAGCGGTGAGACCCTTCGCGCCTTTCTCCAATACGAAACCGCGAATCTTGCCCTCGTGCGCGTCCGACTTCGCCCAGACGACGAAGACATCAGCGATCGGCGAGTTGGTGATCCACATCTTGGTGCCCGAGAGAACGTATCCACCCTGCACCTTCTGGGCGCGCGCGCGCATGCCACCGGGATCGGAGCCCGCGTCCGGCTCGGTCAGGCCAAAGCAGCCGACCCATTCGCCGGTCGCGAGCTTGGGCAAATACTTCCTGCGCTGCTCCTCCGACCCGTAGGCATGGATCGGATACATGACGAGGCTCGACTGCACTGACATGGCGGAGCGATAGCCGCTGTCGACCCGCTCGACCGCGCGAGCGATCAGTCCGTAACTGACATAGCCGAGACCGGCGCCGCCATATTCGGGCGGAATGGTAGCGCCAAGCAGCCCGAGCTCACCAAACTCGCTCATGATCTCGCGATCGAACCGCTCTTCCAGATAGGCCGAAGTCACCCGCGGCTGCAGCTTATCCTGGGCATACGCCTCGGCGGTATCGCGGACGAGACGCTCCTCGTCGGTAAGCTGGTGATTGAGATCGAATGGATCCCGCCAGTCGAACGGCAGGATGGCTGGCTCGGCCACCGTCAAGAACCCCGCTGTGCATGAAGTCGCGGCGGCTCTTAGCCGTGACCGAGCCGCTTCGCCAGCCCGCGCTATTTCCCCTTTGCCGCCACTTTCGTTCCCGTCGCGCCGCCGAAGCTCTGTTTCAGCGTAATCTGGAACGACTGGTGCCGGTCTCGATCTCGGAATTCGTCGAACACGGAGGTCGGCATCAGGCGGTTCGGTGAAAACAGCGTCCGGTCTCGGGCGGCATGGGTATCCAGCAGATTATCCACACTGAAGTTGATGGCGGTGCGCGTCGTCGGCCGGTATTCGAAGAAGGCTGTCATATAAGCGCCACGGTTGAAGTTCGTGTCGAACTCGTCGGTCCGGTAGAAGGTGAACCGCTGGTTGTCGCTTAGCTCGAAGCCGTAGGAAAAACTCCCTGCATCCCGCCGGACCGTCAAATCCCACTGCCAGCTGGGCCAGAATCCGCTCCACTTGCGGGGCTGGTGAGTGATTGGATCGTCGACCGCCGTGTGCTGAAGAGTGCCCGTGAGCTTCGCGCGAAGTCCTTTCCAAAGATTCCCAAGCGGGGCGTCGACGGTCAGCGCGCCAAAGTAGCGCTTGCCCGTGCCCAGATTGCCGGGACCGCTGAAAGTGTTTCCTTCACTGTCGACGATCAGGATCTGATCCTCGAGCATGCTTACGAGGTCGTAGCCGAAATCCAGCTTGAACATCCCGTCGCCAAGCAGCGGATGCTCAACCGTCCCGTGGAACTCCCAGTCGCGCTGCGGCTGTAGGTCGGCATTGCTCCCTGTGAGCCGATGCGCGGACAGGTCGCCGACACTGATGAAATCGTAGAAGTTCAGCTGGGAAACCGTTCGCCGGATCGATAGCTGGGTGTGCCATCCACCGCCTGGCTTCCAGTCCAGCGTGATGTTCGGCTTCAGGAATTTTAAAGTCCGCTGGGCGTTGGCATCGCCGGTGACCTTGAGGGTGGAAAATTCGTAATTGACGCCCCCGTCAAGCCGCAAGGTCGGCGACAGCGTCTTGCCGAGGTTCACATAGACTTCGCCGCGTTTTTCGGTGACGCGGGCGTTCGCGATCGGAAGATCGATGCGCTGCTGCTGCCCGTTCTCGTCGACCGAGAACAGGTCCACATTGTCGTCGAGCGTGTTGTACGATGCCTCGGCGCCGGCCTCGAACGAGAAACCGAGCAGGTTCGACCGGGTCCAGCTCAGCCTTCCAAGCGTCTCGTTCCGCTGGGCACGAACCGATTGCAGGAATCCGCCGTTCACGGCTGCCCCCGGCAGCAGGCCGTCGTGCTGGATATAGTCATCGACGTCGTGGCGCTTGCGCCGAGTCGCGAGCGCGACAAATTTGATCGCCCCCCCAGCAAGGGGGCGCGAAACGTCGCCGCCAACCTCGATCACCGGGTCGCGGTAGGTCTGGATCAGGTTATCGTCGTGGACCCGAAAACCCGTGGTCGAAACGCGATTGCTCTGGAACAGATCGAAGCTGCTTGGTTGCCAGCGAGCATTGAGGTGGAATGCCTTGTCGGAACCGTGCTCGAGCGACCAGCTGCCAGCGACAAACGGATCCTTGTTGAAGTAACTGTTGTGCTTGCGGCGGTGCTCAACGAGCGCCCCCGTGAGGAGATTGGTGAGGTCGTCGTCACCCTCCTCGAGCTGCCGATTGCGTCCCGTGCCCGCCGAGAAGTTGAAGGTCGAGGGCCCTCGGCGGATCGAGGCCGATCCCTGGATGTCCGTATTCACGTAGCCGGTGAACCAGCGCTTGGCGGAAGCGGTGACTTCGCCGTCGATCCCGGCCTGCTGCGAGAGAACAACGTTAAGGACCTGGCTCTTGCCCGCATAATCGGACCCGTAGAGGTCGCCGGGGCCGAGCTCGACGCGGACAACCTGCTGTGCCGGAATCTTCTGGAGGGTAATGTCGAGCGTCTCAGCCTTGGTGCTCGGCCGAGATCCGTTGATCACGACATTACCCGCAGTGCCTGCAAAGCCGCGCACGTCGACGCTGCCCTGCTGGGTCTGGGTGGCGCCGAGGTCGAGCGAAAACCCGGGGACTCGCTGCACGATGTCGAGCGCCGTGCGCGGCGCATATTGCGCGAAGAAGGAGGCCGGATAGACCGTTGTTCGGCTGGCGCTCCCTGGCGTCGCGGGCGGAGCCGCGCTTTGCGCGGCCGCGGCCGTCGCGGAGGTAAGCGCCGCCATCCCGGCCGTTGCAAGCAACAGCGTCCGAGTCACAGATATTCCCCTTCTTGTTCTTGTGCGTCGTCGAAGATCAGCTAGGTCGCGCTCGATTTCGAAGCGACCGGCGGTCGATCAATCGGCCAACGTTTCGACCAATGCGCCGCCCGTATGGCACGAACGGACGGGCAACTGGCGTCAACGGGCGCGGCCGAACATCTTAAGCTGAACCAGCTTGCCGACCGGCGGGAGGCTAGCCTGTTGGCCAATTGTCGCGCGCACGAACTCGGGCGTGATGTCCAACGCCTTCAGCTGCACCAACGTGTCCACCGGCAGGTCGCGATAGCCGATGCGCTGATAGCCCTGGATGAACTCGGGCGTGATCCCGAGCGCTTTCATCTGCACCAGCCCGTCGCCCGGCACGTTGGCATAACCGACGCGCACGAACCCGCCGATCCACTGCGGCGTAATGCCCATCGCCTTGAACTCAATCAGCTTGCGGAGGGAGTCCGCACGATAGCCGGCGCGGGCCATCTCGCTGATGTAAGGTCCATCCGCGCCAAGCGCTGACAGGGCCATTAGGTCGTTGATGGTCGGTGTCGGATAGCGCGCCGTAGCGATTGCATCGATCAGCGAGCGGCCTACGTTGACTGCCATCAGGCCGAACTGCTGCTCGGGGGTCGGCCTACCGATGCCCCGACTGACAAGCAATTGCGCGAAGCCTGGATTCTCGGCGAAGCTGCAATTGCCGCTCGCATAACTGTTTCCGCCATTGCCCGAACAATCGAGACGGCCGGCTTCTCGGATCACGGAGAAGTGAAGCGGCCGCGAGCCGGAACCGTGAAAGGAGGACACCTCCAGGCCGATGAGGTCGGAAGGCGTGAAGCCGGTCGACCAATTGTCATGTTGTTCGCCGTTTCGCTCTTGGCGGAAGCTCGCCTGGATCTTGGCGGGATCGCCGCGCTGCGGCTCGAGCCGAAAGCGGATCCAGTCGCTCGGCTGGGCCATGCAGGCGGAAGTCACTGTCAGCATCGCTGCAAGCACTGCGCAAACGAAGGCGAGAGGACGGTTCATTGTTCGTCTCCTTCCAAATGCCGGGCAAGTTCACCCGTTCGCCCAAGTTGGGCGGTCAAAAATCCGATCAGTAAAAGCTTAGTTGGTCAGTCCACCGGTCAGCCGCCGTCGTCGGAATCCGAACTAATGCGTGACAGGGGCGCAGGCGGCGCCGGCGGATGCGGAGGTGTCTGGACGTGCGCAATGTCTAGTGCCCGAAGCCGGACCAGATCATCTGCGCTGTTGACCCGAATCCCCGATGCTCGAACTCGGCCCGCGAAGCTTGGCTCTACCCCGACCGCCCGCAGCTGGATGAAATCGTCGATGTCTCCGCGAATACCGGCGGCGTGCATCGCGTTGACATAATCGCCAGTCAGCCCGACCGAGCGAGCCTGCATCAGCTCATCGGCGGAGATCGACGGGAACCCCGCAGCCACCAGGCCGCGCGCGAATTCCGGCGTGACGCCGACGGCCCGCAACCCACTGAACTCGTTGAAGTCGAGGTTGCCGAGCCGCGGCGCGGAGGCGCGCATCGCCGCGATATATTCCGGCGTGATCCCGATCGCCTTCGCCTCGATTACCGAATTGATTGCTCGATCACGGACCCTTTGGGCCTCATCGGCATTCGCGTAGCTGACCGAGACAGCGCCACTGGTGGAGCGGGTAACAACCTTTCGGCGGCCTTGCGCGTCCGGCGGATAAACGGTCACGCTCGCGCCGTCAGCGCCGCGTATCACCGTTGTGCCACCACCCGTCTTGAGGATCGCGCCGTCAGATCCGCGCAGGAGGGTGGTTCCGTTCCGCGTGTCCACCGTAGCGCCATCGGCGGAGGCGATGTGAACATCCGGCTGAGTTCGGCTCACCGCGGGAGCTACCGCGGCGACTGCCGTCGCGACCGAGGTCGAAACCCCCTGTGCGATAATGTGCGGCAGATCCGCCGGAACCTCGCGCGTCTGAGGATAATAGGCTGAGATCGGTTCACTGGCCGCCAACCGCGTGGCCGACGCCTTCGGCAGCCGTGGTTCGGCGGGAGTCAGGTTCAGCGCCGCCAGGGGAGCTGCAACGAGAAGCGCACCGGCAAGCACGCCGATCGCGAACGATCCGGCAACAGGTCCACGAACCGACTTGCCGTCCAGAACTCGCGCGACGCGGCGGGCCAGCGAGCTTTTCGAAGGCGCCACGCCATGCGCGCCGAGCAGGAGGCCAGGGCATTCGTGCCGGGCAACGCCGACCAGAAGCTGCGCATAGTCCGTATCGACAATATCGGCGGCGAGGACGCTATCGTCGGCGGCTTCTTCACGAAGTTGGTGCGCTTCGCGGGCGAGCAGCCATACCAGCGGGTTGAACCAGAACAGAGCAGTCGCGATTCGGGCGAGCAGCAGCTTGATCCAATCCATGCGGGCGACGTGGGCGAGCTCGTGCGCAATAATCGCTTCGGCTTCCGCGCTCGCTTCAACGGCGCGGCTGTTGAGCAGGATCACCGGGCGGATCAGCCCCCAGCTGATCGGAGAGGCGAGGTCGTCGCTGGTGAGCAGCGCCGTCCCATGCTTGAATCCCATCCGCCTCTGCGCCCGGGCGAGGGCGCTCAGCCAATGTCCGTCGACCAGCACTTCCGC
>DASSIU010000002.1:0-9117 GCA_035691585.1 Sphingomicrobium sp.
TCTCGAGCAGGGCGCCCAGCGAGCGATCGAGAAGATCATGAATACGACGGAGACGGCGACCGTCGAAGCGACACTCGCCAATGAGGTGCAGTGCCAGGTCAACGGATCGAACGCCGACGGAACCTGCAAGACCAGCACCAACCAGACGATCACGGTCACCTGGCGTCTGGATTGCACGGACTCGGGCGGAGCGGTCACGACTCAGACGACGACTGCGTCCGCGACTTACGACGCATTCACCTGTCCGAGCGGCACGGTCAGCCAGGCTCGATATGTGCAGGTCAACGTCACCAACAAATACTCTCCGTTATTCCCGGTTCACTTCCTTGGGTACAACAGCAGCGATTCGACCTATCACCTTTCGGCGACCGCCGGCGTGAGGACGTCATGAAACTGAGGGCTCGCATCAAGGCCGACGAAAGCGGCGCGGCTGCGATCGAAATGGCCTTCGCCATTCCGGTCCTGATCGTCATGATCTGGGCATTCGTCCAGCTCGCCGAAGTCTATCGCGCCGTTGCCGGCATGCAGCAGGCGCTTGGCGAAGGCGCCCGCTACGCCACATTGTGCCTGAGTCAGAGTGCGACCGGCTGTACCGCGCCGACCGCCGACCAGATCAAGACCAAGATCAACAGCAGCGTTTACGGCATCGGCCCGGGGACCTTCACGGTGAACGACCCCGTGAGCGGCACGTCGGGCACCGCCAATTATTATGACCTCACGGTGAGCTACAGCCAGCCAACCGATCTGCTGATGTTCCCCGGGCCGACGATGAGCCTTACCCGTTCCAAGCGGGTCTGGATCGCAACCAGCGGCTAAGCGGGCCTGGAGCTTCGCTTCGCGAAGAAGGCGGCGATCGCCTCCTTCACCTCAGCTGACGATAGTCGCTCGGCGAAAAGGCTGCTTTCGAGCTTCATCCGTTCGAGGATCTCGCCCGCTGCTTCATGACGAAGCAGGCGCTGCGTCTGGCCCAGGGCCTCGGCGGGCTTAGCCAGCAGGATGGCAAGCACCTCTGCCAGCTTTTCGTCGACCGTTCCGGCGGTCGCGCGATGACTGATCAGTCCGATGCCCAGCGCTTCTTCGGCACCGAACGGCTCGCATAGCAGCAGGTAGCGCGCTGCCCGCCGTCTCCCGGCTAGACGCGGGAAGAGGAGCGAGCTTGCCGCTTCGGGAACGAGGGCAAGGTCGACAAACGGCATGGAGAAGCGTGCGGTCTCGTCGGCGATTACCAGGTCGCAATGAAGCAGCATGGTGGTGCCGATCCCGACGCAATTGCCGTGCACCGCGGCAATGATCGGAGTCTCGCAGGTGGCGAGGATTCGCAGCAACCGCCACACCGGGATCTCTTCGTCCACGCGCGGCGTGGCGGCGAGGAAATCGGCGAGATCGTTGCCGGCCGCGAAATCCTGGCCTTCACCGCGAATGGTGATTGCCCGGACGCTGTCGTCCTTTGAGGCCCTTTCGATCGCGTCGGCGAGCGCGGCGTACATCGCTACGGTCAGCGCATTGCGTCGCTCTGGCCTTGCCAATGTGATCGCCAGCACGGCGCCGTCCCGTTCCACTCGGACATGCTCGCTCATAGGACTGTCTCCTGAACCGGATGACGCGCCGCGCACCACCGGCTATTGCGGCCTCAAATCCACCAAACAGAGAGCGCGCGCAAATCGTCATGAAATTCTTCGCCGACACAGCCGAAATCGCCGAAATCCGGGAGCTCGCCGACACCGGTCTACTGGACGGGGTGACCACCAACCCAAGCCTGATCCACAAATCGGGCCGCAACTTTCTCGAGGTCGTGCGGGAGATCGCCGGAGTGGTGAAGGGCGCGGTTTCGGCCGAGGTCGTGGCGCTCGACTATGAGGGGATGATGCGCGAGGCCGACGTGCTGCGGAAGATCGGCGACAATATTGCGATCAAGGTGCCGCTGACGCCGGCCGGCCTGAAGGCGTGCAAGGCTCTCAGCGGCGACGGCTCGATGGTCAATGTCACGCTTTGCTTCTCGGCCGCTCAGGCGCTCCTCGCGGCCAAGGCGGGCGCGACCTTCATCTCGCCCTTCATCGGTCGGCTTGACGATATCAGTACCGACGGGATGTCGCTGATCGCCGACATTCGGCTGATCTACGACAATTACGACTTTCGGACGGAGATCCTCGCGGCCAGCGTTCGGCACCCGATGCACGTGGTGGAAGCAGCGAAGATCGGCGCGGATGTTGTGACGGCACCGCCGAAGATCATCTGGCAATTGTTCAAGCATCCGCTGACCGACGCCGGAATCGCCTCGTTTCTCAAGGACTGGCAATCGACGGGCCAAAAAATCGACGGTGCTACCAATAGTTAGAGCTCTGCCATCAACCTTTCGGTAACCGTCGGGCGTAACTCTTTCTCAACCGGTCGACCCGTAAGTTCCGCTCATCCTGCATAAGGACAGCAGGGTCGGGGGCGGCACGCCGCCTTTGGACGGAACCAAGGAGCGAAGACCATGAGCAAGTTTCTGAAGCTGATTCGTAACGAAGAGGGTGCGACCGCCATCGAGTATGGCCTGATCGCCGCTCTTATCGCTGTTGCTGCCATTGGCGCGATGCAGGGCATCGGCAACAAGCTGAACACGACCTTCAACAACGTGTCGAACCACCTGAGCTAAGACACGTCGTAAGTTCGAGTAAGGGACGGCGGTGCCGCAAGGCGCCGCCGTCTTCTTTTTGTCCCCAGCATGCAGGCAGCGAAACCTCGTTCTTAATCTTTTGGGCGTAGAGATCGGATCGCCAGGAGGCGGTGACTGACTTGCGGGATACGTCCCGCGGCGGTGGGAGCGTAATGCGACCAGAATTCTTCCGTACGGCTGTCCCAGCCACCCGAGAGCATGGCCTGGACCTCGTTCGAGCGGCCGCCATCGCTTCCGTCATGCTCTATCACGCGAAGACCATGGGGTTGATGGCGGCCGACGCACCTGCGCTGATCAGCTTCGGCTGGATGGGCGTCGACCTGTTCTTCGTGCTCAGCGGCTTTCTGATTGCCGGACAGCTGCTCAAGCCGTTGGCGAGCGGAGCGAAGCCGGATTACCCTCGATTCTTTGGCCGGCGCGCGCTCCGCACGATTCCCGCCTTCGCGGCGGTGCTCGCCTTATATTTCGCGGTTCCGCAACTTCGGGAAACACCCGCCATTCAGCCGTTCTGGCAGTTTGCGACGTTCACCGAGAACCTGTTGTTCAGGCCCGATGGACCAAGGGCGTTCGACCAGGTCTGGTCGCTCTGCGTGGAAGAGCAATTCTATCTGCTTTTTCCGTTGGCGCTGAGCCTGCTGTCGATCAAGCCATCCACGCGGAAGACCGCAATCGTCCTGCTTGGCCTGATACTGGCGGGGATCTTCCTGCGAGGCTTTCTCTGGCTCGCCTTCGTCGCGGCCAGGCCCTTCGACCTGAATTCGGGGTCCAGCTGGCAGCCTTATGTCGGGCTTATATACTATCCGACATGGAGCCGCCTGGACGGACTCCTCGCCGGCATCGCGCTCGCCGTCTTCAAGATATTTCGACCTTCACACTGGAAGAGATTTGTCGCGAAGCCCAATCTCCTTTTCTTCGCTGGCCTTGCGGGGATCGGAGCGGCGATGATGCTGTTCGGAGGGCCAGTCTCCCCGCTGTGGGGTGCGGCCATCGGTTTTCCGCTGCTCTCGGCGTCAGTGGCGCTCATCGTTGCAGCGGCGAGCACTGGCCGCGGCTTGGTCGGCAAATACCGCCTCCCCGGGGGCGAGGCGCTCGCGACGGGTGCCTACAGCCTCTATCTCACGCACAAGATGGTCTATCACGCCGTGCAGGCGTGGATTGCACCCCCGCTCGGTACAACCGGATATGCGACCTTCATGCTGGCGTCTGCCGCCGCGCTCCTCGCGGGAGCGTTGCTATACTGGATGATAGAGCGACCGTTCCTGATCTTGAGGGATCGTTGGGACAAGAGACGGAGAACTCCAGCACGGCTTGACCTGCTGGACAGCAAGGCGTGCGAACTTGAACGGGCAATCCAGGTCGCTGCGGGCTCAGTAGGAAATTAACCGCCGCGCGGGTATCCTCAAGGCAATGGCGACGGTGATCCCCTTCGAAGAGCGCGCGGTGGCGCAGCTGCGGCGGCGGCTTGGCGCTGTCGAGGAAGCGAACCAGGACCTGATCGCGTTTGCCCGCGGTCATTCGGGCGCCGTCAGTTCGATTCATGAGGCCGTGATCGCGGCGATCGACGCGGACAGCGTCGAGGCGCTGCTTCACGTCGTCACTCAAGAGTGGCCGCTGATCCTCGGCATCGACGCCGTGGCCCTTTCGCTGATTGTCGGGAAGCAGGGCTTTCGTGCCGATGGCGGCGGGGTGCAGATCGTCGATCCCGAAATCCTCCGTCGAGCGGTCGATCGCGTTCGCGGTGTCGAAATGCGCACGGTCGAGCGGGGCCACCCGCTGTTCGGACCGGCTTGCGATCTGATCCGCGCCGAGGCGCTGATCCGGATCGAGTGCGAGCCGCCGCTGCCTTCGGGGCTGCTCGCGCTCGGGCAGCGCGCGGAACTCCAACTGGACGCGCGTCACGGTTCGGAACTCCTGATGTTCCTCGGACGGAGCCTTGCGGCTATGATCCGCAAGTGGCTGACCCTTCCGCAGAACTAGCCGACCATCCGGCACGGGCGTTGGCCACGCGCTGGGCATCCTATCTGACGCATGATCGACGACGTTCGGCACACACGGTCCGTGCTTATGCCGCTACCGCGCATCGGCTGATCGATTTTCTTGGGCGGTACCGAGGCGAGACCATCGATGGAGTGACGCTGACGGGCGTCAACGCGGCCGATCTCAGAGCTTTCCTCGCTGATCGACGTTCCGGCGGATTAGGCGCGGCCTCCGCAGCTCGCGAGCTGTCCGGGGTTCGAGCATTCCTGAGGTACGCGGCCGAACAGCAGAATGTGCCGGCTCAACTGCCGCGCACGCGCGCCCCGAAGCGACCGCGGACGTTGCCGCGCCCTGCTGCCCCTGACGAGGCTATGAACCTCGCCGAAACGGCCGCCGCCGCTGCGAGCGAGCTCTGGATCGGCGCACGCGACCTTGCCATTCTCTTGCTGCTGTACGGTGCGGGCCTGCGGGTTGCCGAGGCGATGTCCCTAACCGCGAGCGTACTCCCCATCGGTTCGACGCTCCGTGTGACGGGCAAGCGATCCAAGACGCGGATCGTCCCGGTCATGGCTGCAGTGCGCGAGGCGATCGATGATTATGCGCGGCAGTGCCCTTATCCCCTTAAAGGCGAGGTGCCGCTGTTTGTCGGCGCGAGGGGAGGGCCGCTCAATCCCGACCTGGTGCGACGTGCTGTCGCCGCGGCTCGTCGTCGCCTTGGGCTCGCCGACACGCTCACGCCGCATGCGCTTCGCCACAGTTTCGCGACGCACTTGCTGGCGCGCGGCGCGGATTTGAGGTCACTTCAGGAGCTGCTCGGCCATGCGAGCCTGTCGTCCACCCAGATTTACACGGAGGTGGACGCGGCGCGACTTCTCGACGTCTATCGCCACGCCCACCCCCGCGCCTGAGCAGAGGCCCAGGAGGCCGTTGGAACGCACGGCCGATCGGAAGCGAACTGTTTGTCGCAGCGCAGTGATAGTGGGGAACCACCGTGCCGCGACATGGATGGGGTAAATGGCGAAAGTAAAGCGACTGCTAAATAACCGTTTTGGATGAAGTATTTACGGGCGCATGTGAGGAAAGATTCGCACCGTTCCGGACTTAATTGCCAAGCCGTCGTTCGATCGCTTTCCAGATCAGTTCCGGCGTATCGGTCCCGTTGAACTTGTCGATCGCCACGATTCCGGTTGGCGAGGTGACGTTGATTTCGGTCAGCCAGCGTCCGCCGATCACATCGATCCCGACGAACAGCAGCCCGCGTTGCCTGAGCTCGGGACCGAGCGCCGCACAAATTTCCTCTTCCCGCGCGGTCAGCTCGGTCTTCGCGGCTTTGCCTCCGACCGCCAGGTTCGAACGAATCTCGCCTGCACCCGGCACGCGGTTGATCGCTCCGACGACTTCGCCGTCAACAAGGACGATCCGCTTATCGCCATCCGCGATCTCGGGAAGGAATTTCTGGATGACGTGAGGCTCGCGATAGGTCTGGTTGAACAGCTCGATCAGCGCAGCGAGGTTGCGTCCATCGGGCCCGATCCGGAACACCGACCCGCCCGCGAATCCGTGCAACGGCTTGATCACGATGTCGCCGTGCTCGGCCAGGAACTTGCGGGCGAGACCTTTCGACCGAGTGATCGCGGTCGGCGGCATGAACTGCGGAAAGTCGAGCACCCAGATTTTCTCTGGAGCGTTGCGGACGCTTGCGGGATTGTTGATGACGAGCGTCTCGCCTTCGATGCGCTCGAGCAGGTGAGTCGCCGTTATATAACCGAGGTCGAAAGGCGGGTCCTGCCGCATCAGGACGACGTCGACATCCTTGCCGAGGTCGAGAATGCTCGGTTCGCCGAAGCTGTAATGGCCTCCGGCGATCCTCTGGACGGTGACGGGATAGCCCATCGTCCACAGCCGCCCTTCCGCAAAGCTGAGGTCTTCCGGCTGATAATAGTGGAGACTGTGCCCGAGTTCCTGCGCCCTGAGCATGATCGCGAAGGTCGAATCGCCGTCGATGTTGATCTTCTCGAGCGGATCCATCTGGACGGCGACGCGCAGGCTCATGGGCCCGGGGCTCTAGTCGGCCACGCTACGGCTGTCACCCGTGCCATACGTTGGTGAGGTGTCGGGGCCATCGCCGCGGCACGATGAACAAGGCATCGATGCGGACGTCATCGCCTTCGCGCACGTAGCGCGGCGCGAGCCGTTCAGCGGCGACGACCACGCGCCGCAACCGCCATTCGTCCAGCGCGACTGCGGCGGCTTCCTCGGTCGAGCGCGCCTTCACTTCGACGAATGCGAGCGTGCGACCCCGCCGAGCGACAATGTCGACCTCGCCGCCCGGCACCCTCGCTCGACGGGCAAGGATTTGCCAGCCGTGAAGCCGTAAGTACCAGCAGGCGAGCGTCTCCGCCCCGCGGCCGCGCTTCTCGGCGGCCTGGCGGTTCACCGGCTGCGCTCCAGCGCTCGGGCGTAGACGCGCTTGCGCGCCACGCCGAGCTTCTCGGCCACCTCGGCCGCCGCCCGTGAGGGCGAGAGCTGCGCGAGGGCCTCGTCCAGCGCCGCGTCGATTTCCTCAGCATTGGGTTCAGAAGCTCGCGCAGGCGGTGCCACGACAATCACGATTTCGCCCTTGGGCGCTGCGTTCGCATAGCGGCTCGCAAGCTCTGGCAGTGCTCCTGTCACACACTCCTCATGCAGCTTGGTGATCTCGCGAATGACCGCCGCATCGCGAGCGCCTAGGACCTCCGCAAGGGCCGCGAGCGTGTCGCCCAGACGCGGTCCGCTCTCGTAGAACACCAAGGTCGCGCGGATCGTTGCGATTTCTGCAATCGCCTCCGCGCGGGCTTTTGCCTTGGCAGGCAGAAAGCCGGCGAACAGGAAGCGGTCCGTCGGTAGACCCGCGAGGGTAAGGGCGGCGATCGCTGCCGAAGGGCCGGGGATCGTATGGACCTGGAAGCCCGCCGCCCGAGCGGCCCTGACCAGCTTGTATCCCGGATCCGATATCAGCGGTGTCCCGGCGTCGCTGACCAGGGCGATCGCATCCTCGCCGAGCTGTGCAACGATCCGCCCACGCTCAGCCTCGCTGCTGTGGTCGTCGTAGCGGCTCATCGGCGCCTTCGCGCCGATGTGGGCGAGCAGCTTGGCCGTTACCCTCGTGTCCTCGGCGAGAATTCGGTCGACATTGCGCAGCGTGTCCGCCGCGCGCGCGCTGAGGTCGCCAAGATTGCCGATCGGGGTTGCGACAATGTGCAGCCCAGGCGGTAGCGATTTGTCCATCAGCTATGGATTAACCTCTTCCAATCCAATCAGAAAAGAGTCATCGTGCGAACGTTCATTGGCCTGGGGAGAGGGCACGATGATTGCATTACTGGTTGCGTCCGCGATCAATCTGGCCGCCTTGCAGGCATCGATTGCCGCGCCCACCGGTGCGTTCCGCGGCTGTCTGCGGGACGCCGCCACCAAAGCCAAGAGCGAGAAGGTGCCTGGCGATGGCATCGAGGCCTATCTCAAGAAGGCCTGCACGGTTCAGATGGGGTCGCTCAAGGAGGCGCTGGTCGCCTTTCGGATGAAGAACGGAATGAGTCGCAAGGCGGCCGGTGACGATGCGGAAATGACGGTGGACGATTACGTCTCGACGCCGGCGGACAATTACAAGTTCATGGCCAATATGGACGCAAAGCCGGCCCCGACGCCCGCGCCGCCGGCCATCACGCCGGCTGCCGCTCCAGCGACCTCTACGCAACCGCCAAAGCATTAGGCGTGTTCGCGAGGGCGATTTCTCCAAGGATGTGATCGAGCACGAGCCGACCGCGCGGGGTCAGGGCGATGCGGCTGCCGTTTCGTTCCAGATGACCCGAGGCGACGAGCCTTCCGACCCGAGTCCAGTCAACGATCTCCGGCAAGCCGAAGCGATTGGCGATTTCCTGTGCATCCATCCCTTCAGTAAGTCGAAGGCCCATTACCAAGGCCTCATCCGCCGCTTCGTCGGCGGAAAGCGGCGCTTCCTCGAGGATGCCGTGGCTATTGCGCACCAACGCAGCAAGGAAGTTCTCGGGCTTGCGATGGCGCACGGTACGTCGGCCGAGCCGCCGCCCATGCGCGCCCGGGCCAATCCCGACATAATCGCCGTATCGCCAATAGGTGAGATTATGACGGCTTTCCTGGCCTGGCCGCGCGTGGTTGCTGATCTCGTATGAAGGCAGGCCGGCCGCGACCGTCATCGCATCGGTGAGCTCGTAAAGGGCGGCGGCCGCGTCCGCTTCGAGGGGCCGAAGTTGTCCCGCGGCATACATCGCCGCGAAGCGCGTCCCCGGTTCGATTGTCAGCTGATACAGTGACAAGTGCCTTGTTCCGAGCGAGAGTGCTTGAGCGAGCGTCGCCGACCAGCTGTCCTCGGTGTCGCCCGGAAGCGCATAGATGAGGTCGAAGCTGGTGCGCCGGAAATGCTTCTGGGCTGTCTCGAGCGCGGCGAAACCCTCGCGAGCCGAATG
>DASSIU010000003.1:0-2191 GCA_035691585.1 Sphingomicrobium sp.
CGCTCGAGCGCAGCGTGCGACGCCTCGCGAAGGCTCGGCTCCGCTAGCGCCCTCTCGAGCGCGGCGCGTTCCTTGCTGCCTTCAGCATATTGAGCGAGGAAATTGGGTTCCTTGAGGCCCAGCCGGAACTCGATCTCGCGAAACTGTTCGGACTGGAAACCGGAGGACGTGCCCAGAACGTTGCGGAATTTGAGGTAATCGACCGGAGTCAGAGTCGACAACACGTCCCACGACAAGGTCATCACCGCCTGGATGCGGCTGATCCGCGCCATGGCCTTGTAGGCCTCGGCGAAGCGGTCGGCCTCGACGAGCGGAACCGCGAAGCGGAGCTCGTGAAGAAGCTGTTTCATCCACAGCTCCTTCGTCTGGTGGATGACGATAAACAGCATCTCGTCGTGGAGGTCCGACAAGGGCCGCTGGGCGCCGAGCAGATCCTTGAGGTCGAGATAATCGGCATAGCTCATGCCGGCGGGCGTCGCGGTCATGGGCGAGGCTTAGGCGAAACAGCCGCAGCGAGGAAGCTGCGCTAGTAGGGTCCGCCCCCGCCAGGATTCTGCTGGCCGGGGAGTCCCGGGGCGCCGACCTGGCCAATCTGGCCGAACAGCTCCTCGAAGAAACTGCGCTTGCGACCGAGCGTCGGCGTCTCGCGATGGTTGGGCGCGATGTTCATCACCAGCTCCTTGCCGGTCCGGCTGACCGATGCGACGTTCCCCTTCGGGTCGAAGCGGACGATCATCACCGTCTGCTTGGTTACGCGCGGATTGCGAAACGCCACCTGGTTCACGTCGCGCGAAATATAATACCAGTCGTTAGGCGTGAACTGGCCGACGAAGCTTGGATGGCCGAGCGCCTTTTCGACCGAATCCTTGTTGTCGACGCCCGGCTGGATCGCGTTCACCAGCTGCGGATCGAGCATCACGCCCTTATGGGAGCGAGTTTGCGCGCAGCCCGCCATCAGCATCGCCGCCGCGAGGGTCGCCGTCGTCAAACCAAGCTTCATGCAAAAAACCTTCATGGGATTGCCGCCTTGCCTGCGGCCGCTTGCGCCTCAATATGCGGGACGCACGGCGCGACGCAAGCTTGGCTCGCGAACGGTCGCCCTCGATGCCGCGAAAGGACCTATGCTCAACTTCCTGTTCCGGGGATTAACGGGAGACCAGCTTAGCGGAGCGCCGCTGTTCGACGCTCTCACGGCAGAGGCGCGACAGGCGCACTGGTATGTCAACGGCGCGGTTCCCGACACGTTTGACGGAAGGTTCGCGGTGCTCGCGACCCTGACGGCGCTCGCGCTGGTGCGGGTCGAGGACGAGGGCGACTCCGGCACTCGCACTTCGGTCGTCCTGACCGAGCGATTCATCGAGGTAATGGAGAGCGAGCACCGGCAGCTCGGAATCGGCGATCCGACGCTGGGCCGGACGGTTCGCAAGCTGGTCGGGATGCTGGCCCGCCGAACCGAGCTGTGGCGCTCGGTCTCCGCTGGCGAGACGGGCTGGCTCCAGGCGACGGGCGAGAGCCTTTACAAGAACGACGTGGGTCCCGAAGCGCTGAGCCAGAGCGCCGACGCGCTAAGGAGATTCAGCGAAAGGCTGGCTGCCACTCCGCTAGCGTCGCTCGAGCAGGGGGAGATCGCATGAGCGACCGCTTCGCCCATCAGCTCCGGCTCGACCAGGTTCGCGACGGCGAGCGTCTCGACCTCGTCGCCGACGAAGCCGAGCGCCGGGGAATCGCGAAGCGGCTCGGACTGGTTTCGCTTGATCGGCTTGAGGCACACGTCTGCCTGGCGAAGACCAACCACATGGTGCGCGCCCAGGGCCGATTGGTGGCGGCGCTTGATCAGAGCTGCGTGATCACCGGTGATCCGGTGGCGGCGCACGTCGATGAGCCCTTCGACCTGCTGTTCACGCCCGAGCCGATCGAGAGCGCGGACGAAGAGATCGAGCTCGGCGAGTCGGACTGCGATGTCGTGTTCTACGACGGCGCCTCGATCGATCTTGGCGGGGCGATCGCCGACACGCTGGCGCTAAGCCTAGATCCCTATCCGCGAAGTGCGGGGGCCGAGGCAGCGCTCAAGGAAGCGGGCGTGATGACGGAAGAGCAGGCGAGCCCGTTCGCAGTGCTCGCCAAGCTCCGGAAAGACGAAGCCTAGAACGGAACGTCGTCGTCGAGGTCGGTGTCGAACGCCGCCGGCTGC
>DASSIU010000004.1:0-4205 GCA_035691585.1 Sphingomicrobium sp.
CGTCAGGAGCAATGGCAGCGCCGACCACCAGACAAATCTCGTCCGCAACGCTCTGTCGCCTGCCCCGATGGTCCTTCCCAAGCCCGTGCCTATTGCACCTAAGCCGCGCTGCGACAATCGCCCGGAGCAACCTGCCGCCGCTCCTTTGCCAAGCTTTGACTTGCATCCTAAAGGGCTGGCCAAACATTCGCCTCGCAAGGATCTCAAATGAGAATTCGCTTCGCCGACAGTCGGCCCACGGGGGATTATGCGCTCGTGCTCCCGGTCGCGGGTAAGGATCGCTCTCCACTCGCTCAACTAGGCCCGTCGCAGCAGGCGGTCGTGGCCGCGCTCGATCGGTCGCGGTTCGAAGGTGAAGGAACGAGCGTCTCCGAGCAGTTCATCGATGACAACGGCACAGCCCGCCGTCTTCTAGTGATTGGCACCGGCACGGGGGCTCTCCCTGCGGAAGCGGCGGAGAAACTTGGCGGAACGGCCGCCGCACGGCTGCAGACATCCGGCGAGAAGACCGCAGTCATCGACCTGACGGGCCTTGATTACGACGCCGACGCGGCGGCCAAGACCGGACTTGGCGCCGCTCTCCGGTCCTGGCGCTACGATCGTTACCGCACCAAGCTCAAGGACAACCAGAAGCCGACGCTAGAAGAGGTCGTGATCGTCGGCGGCGGGTCCGGGGCGGCCAAGCGTTATGAGCAGCGCTGGGCGCCCGTTATCGAAGGCGTGTCACTAACTCGCGAGCTGGTCACCGAGCCGGCCAACATCATCTACCCCGAAACCTTCGTCCAACGGGTCACGGACTCAATTAAAGGCACCGGCATCGAGGTCGAGGTGCTGGACCGCGCCGCGATGACGAAGCTTGGCATGGGTGCGTTGCTCGGCGTTGCCCAAGGTTCCGTTCGGGAAGCGCGGCTGATGGTGCTCAAGTGGAACGGCGGAGGAAAGGGTGTGCCGACCGCCTTCGTTGGCAAGGGTGTGACCTTCGATACCGGCGGCATTTCGATCAAGCAGGCTGCCGGCATGGAAGCAATGAAGTGGGACATGGGCGGCGCGGGAGCTGTTGCCGGTGCGATGAAGGCGCTCGCTCTTCGCAAAGCCAAGGCCAATCTCGTCGGAATCTGCGGGCTGGTTGAAAACATGCCCGGCGGTAACGCCCAGCGTCCAGGCGACGTGGTGACAACCATGTCGGGACAGACGGTTGAGGTCATCAACACCGATGCGGAAGGTCGCCTCGTCCTCGCCGACGCAATTGCTTACGTGCAGAAGAACTTCAAACCGTCGACGATCATCGACCTTGCAACCCTGACGGGTGCCATCCTGATCAGCCTCGGCCACGAATGGGCGGGCCTGTTCTCGAACAATGAAGAGCTGGCCGGCGAACTCCAGAAGGCGGGCGAAGAGTCCGGTGACAAGGTCTGGCGCATGCCGCTCGCGGAAGCATTCGATCGACTGATCGACTCCCCGATTGCGGACATGAAGAATGTCGGCCCGCGGGAGGGTGGCTCGATCACCGCGGCGCAATTCATCCAGCGATTCGTCGACAGCGGCGTGAAGTGGGCGCACATCGACATGGCCGGGAAGGCCTGGTCGGACAAACCCGGCTCGACTTACGAAAAGGGAGCGACGGGCTTCGGCGTACGCTTGCTCGACCAATATGTCGCGGACGTGCTGGAGCGCTGAGCCGAGCCGGGGGTGCAGGTCGACTTCTACCAGCTTTCGGGCACATCGGCCGAAGAGGTGATCGCCAGTCTCGCGGAAAAGGTGCTCCTCGCCGACGGGCGATTGCTGATTGTCGCCGAAGATGATGCGTATCTCGCCAGGCTCGATCGAATCCTGTGGGGTCAGGACGCGGGGAGTTTTCTTCCCCATGGCCTCGCGGGCGGAGCGGAGGATGCGCGCCAGCTGATCCTCCTTTCGACCAGTCCGGACGCGCCCAACCAGGCGCGAAACATCCTGATCGCCGATGGCATTTGGCGCGAGGCGGCGCTGACCTATGAGCGCAGCTTCTATCTGTTCGACAATACCACCCTCGACGGTGCTCGGCTGGCCTGGAAGCTGCTTGCCGGCAGGGAGGGAATAGAGCGCCGGTACTGGGCCAGGGAAGACGGCAAATGGCTGCAGAAGGCATGAGGCTTGCCGCCCGGGCCTCGCGCGGCTAGGCGGCGCACCAATTCCAACCAATCCAATTTATGGGAGATCGCCCGGTCATGGCCGTGACGCGCACCTTTTCGATCATCAAACCCGACGCCACTCGCCGCAATCTCACCGGCGCCATCACCAAGATGCTCGAGGAGGCGGGCCTTCGGGTGGTCGCGTCAAAGCGCATCCGCATGACTCGCCAGCAGGCGGAGGGCTTTTATGAAGTCCACAAGGAACGGCCGTTCTACAACGACCTGTGCACCTTCATGACCTCGGGTCCGGTCGTGGTTCAGGTCCTCGAGGGCGAAAATGCCGTGTTGCGCAACCGCGAAGTAATGGGCGCGACCAACCCGGCGCAAGCCAACGAGGGAACGATCCGCAAGACCTATGCGGAGTCGATCGAGGCCAACTCGGTCCATGGCTCAGACAGCGACGAGAATGCGAAGATCGAGATCGATTTCTTCTTCGAGCCCGAAGAAATCGTCGGCTAGAGAACCGGGCTCATCGTCGCCAGCAGGTTCTGCCAAATCCTTCTGAAAAATCCGACGCTGGCGACATCGTCCGCGGTGATCGGATTCGAATCGGCGAGATAGCAGGCCTGTCGTTCGCGGATGGCTTTGGCGAAGATCGCGTCGGCGAATAGGATGTTGTTCTCAAAGTTGAGCTCGAAGCTGCGCCGGTCGAGGTTGGCGCTGCCAATGAGGCCGATCCTGCAGTCGACCACGATGGTTTTCGAATGCAGCATTCCGGAGCGAAACTCGAAAAGCTCGACGCCGGCGTTGATCAGGTCCTCGTAGTAGCTGCGTGAAGTCGCCGCGACGACCCAGCTGTCGCAGCGCCTCGGCACGATCATGATCACCTTTACTCCTCGCCGGGCGGCTGAGGTGATGGCGAACAGCAGCTGCTCGTCGGGCACGAAATAGGGCGTAGTGATCACCAGCTCGCCCCGAGCCGAATGGATCAGTTCGGAAAAGCAGGACGGCATGGCATCGAAACTGGACGTCGGACCCGTGCCGATCACCTGGGCGAGGATCGAGCCCCGTGGCGCGCTTTCGTCCGAGCGCAAAAAGGCGCCGATGTCGTCGCCACCCTCAGCCATCCAGTCGGACGCGAAAAGATATTGCACGTGCTGCGCGACGGGACCCTCCCAGCGGGACATGACGTCGACCCACGGCGCGTAACGAGGTTTGATTCGGAACTCTGGGTCGGCCATGTTCTGGCTTCCCACCCACGCGATCCGATTATCGATAATCGTCATCTTCCGGTGATTGCGCAGGTCCAATCTGCCGCGGATCAGTGTCCACAACGGATTGCCGACCGGCAGCGCAACGCGCACGTCGCAGCCGGCGTTTCGCAAGTCCCGCCAATGGCTCGATGCAATGAACAGTCGGGATCCAAGCGCGTCCGCGAGGATCCGCACCTTCACCCCGCGCCTCACGGCCCGAATGCAGGCGTCCTTGACCTTGAGGCCGTTTTCGTCCGCGAGCCAGATGTACGTGCAAAGATGGACCTGTTGTCGAGCCTCTTCGATGTTCGCGACCATCTCGTCGATCGCCGTATCGCTGTCGGCGGCGAGATGAGCGGTGTTGGCGCAGGTCGGGTCCAGGCAATTCACCGACCGTCCAAGGGCGAATGGAGCTTCGTAGGGCCCATCGCCGAGTTGCTTCAGGCATTCGGCATTGCCCGCGGGGCGCGGAAGAGCGGCGTCGATGCTGCGGCCATGCTCGCGGCGCCTGCCGCTGATGCGCGTTTCGCCGAGAATCAGATACGCGAGGACGCCGAGCAGCGGGACCGCGATGACGACCGCAACCCAAGCGAGGCGCGAGGCCGGCTCCCGGTGCGGTCGCGTCAGGACACGAGCCAGCACCGCGATCTCGGCGAGGACCAGAATGACCTCGGCCGGAAGCGGGAGGTTGAAGGACAAGCTTAGCCCTTGCTCAATGAAATCAGATGGAGCGATCGGCCGCCGAACAGGCCGCCTCCCTCCCATTTGTAGCGCAGCGAGTACGATCCTCCGCCCCGCCGGTCGGCTCCGGCTTCGACATAATGCGCGTCGATCCGCACGGGGA
>DASSIU010000005.1:0-2455 GCA_035691585.1 Sphingomicrobium sp.
CCGTGCGACGCGGCACGGCCGTGGAGGGGGTTTCCAATGGCGACAACGACAGAGACTCGCGCACCAGCGCATTTGTGGATCGTCGGCGCTCTGGCGCTCTTGTGGAATGCGTTCGGCTGCCTCGATTACACCATGACCAACTTGAAGAATCCGGCGTGGCTGGCAAAAATGCCCGCCGACCAGCTGGCCTATATGGACACGGTTCCCAAATGGCTGATCGCCTTCTGGGCGATCGGTGTCTGGGGCGGACTCGCCGGTGCGATCCTGCTGCTCATGCGCAACCGCTATGCAGTCTGGGCCTTCGGCCTGTCCTTCGTCGGCGCGATCATCGGCATCGGCTATCAGCTTTTCGTCGCGAAGATTCCGGCCAGCATGAAGCAGGGCGCGAACGGCATAATGCCCTGGGTGATCATCGTCATCGCGGCCGTCTTCTACTGGTACGCGATCACCGCCGAGAAGAAGGGCCTGCTGCGCTGAATTCAGTCTAGGGGCCGCTTTCGAGCGTCCCCTAACAACTGTGGCCGAATAGCAGCAGTCGGCGGCTCGCGAGCAGCCATGCGCGCAACTCTACTTGCACTCGTGTCGATAATGGCGACCATGGCATTGAGGGCCGAGCGGATGGTGGCCCCGGGGAGGTCAGAAGAATGAACTATCGCCGCCTGTCGCGCGCGCTCGCCTGCGCGTCGCTCGTTTCGCTCGCCGCAGTCGCGACGCCCGCGGATGCGCAGCGGATCAGCCGAATCATTGCGTTCGGCGATTCCTATGCCGACACGGGCAATGCCCTGCGGCTGGCCGGGATCAGCCCGATCTCGACCCAGATCTACACCACCGGCCGCTTCTCGGGCGGGAGCAATTATGTCGATACGTTGACCAACCTGCTCCAGGTCCAGCAGTTCAACTTCGCGATCGGTGGTGCGCGGACCGACAACGGCAACGAGAGCACCGGCCTGCCGGGCTTCACCTTCGAGGTGCAGGAATTCGCGGCCGGCGGTGGCACGCTCGGCTTCCCGGCGGTGAACACCACCCTGACTCGCAGCGACCTCGTCGCGGTGTCGATCGGCGGGAATGACGCGCGCCACTATCAGCTGAGCGGGGGGTCGCTTGCCGGCGCGCCGGCCGCGGCGGCGACTTCGGTCACCAACTTCCAGCAGAATTTCAATGTCGTGATGGCGCACGGCACGCCGACGATCAGCTTCCTGGCGGGCGATACCGGCCAGCTGCCCGAGATCGCAGGAAATCCAACGGGCGCCGCGATCCGGACTGCATTCTCAAGCGCGTTCAACAGC
Organism: Sphingomicrobium sp.; assembly: GCA_035691585.1. Lineage (GTDB taxonomy): Bacteria > Pseudomonadota > Alphaproteobacteria > Sphingomonadales > Sphingomonadaceae > Sphingomicrobium. The sequence continues at coordinate 1,287 of DASSIU010000005.1, forward strand.
GGCGCGCAGCAAGTCCTCGCCGGCTATGCGAGGCAAGGCTCGATCGTCCACTATCTTGACCTCACCAATGTGCTGAACGACATCAAGGCGAACCCCGCCGCTTATGGCATCCAGGGGCTCGTCTGCCCGGCCATTCCTGACCCGACGTGCATCGCAAATAACAATGCGCCATTCCTGTTCTATGTCGACAATCTGCACCTGACCTCCGTCGGCTTTGCGATCGTCGGAAAGTACATCGCCCGCCAGCTCGCAGCGCCGCTGACGCTCCAGGCGCCCTCGGACATGGGTCTCGACGTCGCGCAGCAATGGGGTCGGACCTTGTCGAGCCGGAGCGACCTGTACGGCCGCGGCGGCCGCACCGAAGGGCTGCACTTCTACGCGCTCGGCGACGGCCTCTCGCACGACATTGCGGCAACCAGCACCAATGACGAATTCGAAGTCCGTAGCTGGGGCGGAACGGTCGGCGCCGAATATGGCGTGGCGGGCGGAATCGTCGGCATCGCCGGCAACTACAGCCGGCCGAAGACGACCTTCGGCACCGGCGACGCCGAGGTGCGGGCACACAGCTGGCAGGTCGGCGCCTACGGCAGTCTCAACATGGGCGGGCTCTTCGGCCAGGCCTATGTCGGCTATGGGCACGACAGCGACCGGATCATGCGCGCGGGCGTCGTCCAGGGCATGACCGCCAGCCCGCACGGCAACCATACCGTCGCCGGGGCGAAGGGCGGATACCTGATGTCCTTCGCGGGACTGAAGGCGGGGCCGATCCTCGCAATCGATTATGCCCGCGCCAAGGTCGACGGCTACACCGAGGCGGGTGACCCGGCACTGACGCTGAACGTCAGCGGCCAGCACGACAAGGCCGTCACCGGCCAGGCGGGGCTCGAGGTTCGCGGCGATCTCGCCGGGCTGCACCCGTTCGTCGACCTGACGGCGGAGCGCAATTTCACGGGACAGGACCGGCTGATCACCTTCGCCCAGACGGACGCGCCGGGGATCGTCAACAGCTGGGCGGTGCCAGGCCGCAAGCAGACCTACGGACGCCTGGCCGGCGGCGCGAGCGCGACCCTGACCGGCGCACTCAGCGTCGACGCCTATGTCTCGACGACGCTCAGCCACAAGGGCGGCAACGTCACCGGCGGCAACGTCGGTGTGAAGGTGGGATTCTA
>DASSIU010000006.1:0-5586 GCA_035691585.1 Sphingomicrobium sp.
AATGCCAGCCCATAGAGGAAGTAGGCGCCGCGCAGTCCCGTGTTTCCGCCGAGAAGTCGGAGCACCGGGGCGGCTTCCTCGCGGGCCGAGGATGCGTAAAGAACCCACGCGGCCGCGATCAGCACCGCGTTTTCTCCATTAGTCTGATACCAAACCTCGACGAGCGGCTGCTTGATGATGAGGGGAAATTTGAACAGCGCGGTCCAGGCGAGCAGATAGACGAACAACGCGAACGCCGCCGGCGCAACCGTGCGCCTCACGAGCAGGCCCGCACCACCGGCCAGCGCGACGATCGCGCACAGATATGCCAGCAGCTGGCGATCCGGCAGCGATTTGGGCACTCCGGCCCAGATCGGCGCGAATGTGCCGCTCACAATTCCAATGACGCCGAGTGCGATAAAGGTCAGCGCGAAGAGCAGCCGAGTGCCTGTCTTCCAGTTCATCGCCCCTCCGCCTTCGGTATGGACGCGGCATTCAATGCAGGTCCGGGTCTGGACCCCGGCATCGCTGAGACTAGTAGAGCAAGCGATGACAGATTCGAAGACCTTCGAGGGCAAGCTCGGCATTGTCACCGGCGCCAGCCGCGGCATCGGAGCGGCGACGGCCGAGGCCCTCGCTGTGGCCGGGGCCCATGTGATCCTCGTCGCGCGCACCGCGTCGGCGCTCGAACAAGTCGAGGAGCGAATCCACTCTTCAGGCGGAACCGCGACGATTGCTCCCCTCGACCTCACGGACGGCGAGAGCATCGGCAAGCTCGCGGGAGCGGTGACCGAGCGCTGGGGAAAGCTCGACATTCTCGTGCTGAACGCGGCGATGCTCGGGTCGCTCAGTCCCGTCCAGGACATCGATCCGAAAGAATATTCGCGCCTCCTGAGCCTCAATCTGCTCGCCAATCAGGCGCTGATCGCCGCGTTCGATCCATTGCTTCGCAAAGCCGATGCGGCCGACGTACTTGCCCTCACGTCGTCGGTGGGAAGTGAGCCTCGCGCCTTTTGGGGAGCATACGGCTCTTCCAAGGCCGCGCTTGAGACGCTGCTTGGCGCCTATGCCGACGAGACCGCACATTCCGGCCGATTGAGGGTCCGCACCGTGGATCCGGGAGCGACTCGAACCCGGATGCGCGCGCTCGCCTTTCCGGGCGAGGAGCCGGAAAGCGTCAAATCGCCGGAGGTGGTGGGGAAGGCGATCGTCGAGCTTCTCTCAGCCAATTCGTCGACGGGTGAGAAGGTGCGCATCGAGACGTAGAACGCGAGTCATCCGCCCCGCAACTTTGTTGTCAACGAATCGTTGCCTACACGAAGGTTAATTCGTATTGAATGCGAAACGGTCCCGTCGACCGGTTGTGCGAAGTTCGCGTGGCGCACTTTTTCCGTCGGAATTTTTGGAGGGTAGAGCGCCGGGCCACTGGAGGCCTTTCGGGTAATCTTTCTTGAATTGCTCGGTGCAACGTTGCCCCTGTGCCGAGCACGGGTGAGCCCTGCCAAGCTTTTCGGGCCGGTAGAGCTCACCCGACTCTCCTCGAAGATTTCTCAGCAATAGCTTTCCGCGCAGCCGGCGAACGGCTCCATCTGCACGCAACATGGATCAATAATCCGCTTGTCCCTGGGCGATGGCGCTGCAACATAGCGCGTCGGGAGCTCGGCCCTTTTCGTTGACTAGTTTGCCGCGTGAGCGGCACGGGGGTGAGTCTGTTCGAGTTTGATCGAAGCCCTGCGTACCGGGCCGATATGCCGCCAGCCGCGACGACAAGTGCGGCGCAAGATCGTCCAGTCGCCACTGACCCCACCGATGTTCTTCGCAGGGCAACCATCTGCCTGGTCGGTACGAGCGTAATCATCGGCATAATCATGATCGCGTTCGTCGATGTCCGAACCGATTTTATGTCGCTCTCAGCAGTCGCTGAAACAACGGCCGCACTTCTGCTTGCATCGGCCGCATTGAAGCGCCGCGGGCGCTTGGAGCGCCTGGAAACTTGCTTCGGCGCGCAAGGGATGACCTGGCTCGCGGGTTTTGCGGGGGGAGTCATCGCGCTTGCGGGGCTACGCATGCAATTCCCGCTGCGCGACGAATCCCTGTACGCAATCGATCACACCCTCGGGCTCGATGGTCCAACCTACGTCGGCTGGGCGAGCCATGCGCCGGCAATGATTACGCAAGCCGTGGGTGGATCTTATACTTCGACTCTCGGGATCCTGCTTCTGTCGATCACTGCCCAGGCATTGCTCGGAGCTAGGCTCGAGGTTTGGCGCGCGACATTCTGCTTTACTGGGACGCTCGTCACAACCTGCCTGATTTCGATCATCGTGCCCGCCAAGGGAGTGGCGTTGTGGGTCGCGGATGATGTACTTGCGCGGTTACCGGAGGAAGCCGGCCGGTACTTCTGGCCCGGTTTCGAACGCTTTTACAGCGGCAAGACACCGATCATCCACCTCAACTCAATCGACGCGGTTGTTTCCTTTCCCTCGTTCCACTTCATCATGGGGATGATCGTGCTCTTCCTCTGGCGGGACCGCGCCGTTGCCTTCGCGATAGCGATGGTCTGGTTCGTCCTGATGGTCGCCGGAACGGTGCCGCTGGGAGGGCATTATTTCGTCGACCTGATCGGCGGTTTCGTCGTCTGGTCGGCCTGGTTCTGGCTGTCCACCAGGCTGGCCGGTTCGGAAGGCAAAGGCTCCTAGTCTTTAATCATCGTAACCTGAGCAACGTCGATCGCGCCGCCGCGAAATCCGCCTTCGCAATACATCAGATAGTATCGCCACAAATTGTGGAAGGGTTCTTCGAAGCCGGTCAGCGCGCCTCGCGCAACCGCTTGATCATAGCGTCCGCGCCAGCGCTTCAGCGTCTCCGCATAATCGTCGCGAAAGCTTGCCCGATCCCGCCATGACAGCCCGCGCTCGCGGGCCAATTGCTCGAATCGCGTCTCATCGAGAAGCAGGCCGCCGGGAAAAATGTAGGTCTGAATGAAATCCGCATTCTGCGCGTAACGGTCGAAGATTTGCGTATCGATCGAGATGAATTGAAGCGCCGCTCGCCCGCCGGATTTCAGGTTGCGCGCGATGCTGTCGAGATAGGCGCGCCACCAGCGTTGCCCGACGGCCTCGACCATTTCGACCGACGCAACAGCGTCGAATTGTTCGGCGGTATCGCGATAATCCTGAAGGCGAATCTCGATCCGGTCGGCGAGACCGGCGTCAGCGCTCTTCCGCTCCGCCCAGCGCTTTTGCTCGCTCGACAGCGTTAGACCGACGACCGATGCTCCGCGCCTGGCCGCCTCAATAGCCAGCGTCCCCCAGCCACAACCGATCTCAAGCAGTCTTTGCCCGGGCCTGACGTCGAGCCGGTCAAGGAGGGTTCTGACCTTGTTGAGTTGCGCCTCTTCCAGGGTATCGCTCGGCGACGCGAACATGGCCGAGGAGTAAGTCATCGTGTCGTCCAGCCATGCCGAATAGAAATCGTTGCCGAGATCATAATGCGCGGCGATGTTCTTCCTCGCCGTCTCGGGCCGGTTGTCGCGCAAGCGATGAGCGATCGCGTTGACCCAGCGGAAAGCGCCCTTGGCCCGCCCGACGTTGCCGAGCGGTACGGCGTTCGCCGAAAAGAGCTCGAACACCTTGACCGGATCAGGGCTCGACCACTCGCCGAGCGCCCATGCCTTGTACCAGCCGACCGAACCGGAGGTGGCGAGCCGTGCCAGCGCAAGCCAGCTCGACAGGCGCACGACCGCGTTCGGGCCGCCGCGGTGAAAGCCCAACCGGCGCTGTTCGCCGTCAGGCAGAACCGCCTCGATCCCGCCGACGGCCAGCCGCCGATCGATCTCGTCCAGCACCTTCGTGAACGCGGGTGCAGTCAAGCGCGCGAGCAGCCCCCCGCCGGTCGCGAAACCGCGGTCCGCGCGCACCAAATGCTCGCCGCGCGTGCTCATGACGCCGCAGTTATGAATTCGTTGGCCGGTTGTCGAGTTCGCAGCCGGGGCCGTGCGTCGGAATGACCGTCTCCCGGGCCAGCCGAGAACGCCGGCCGTCACCGTATCGGGCGTCGCCAACCGAGACCCGGATGCCGCAGCGCTCGCGGGTCACGTCGGCTTGCGGAAGGATCGACCATTTGAGGAACTTCTGGAGGCGCGGATCGCGGCCGATCGCATCTCGGACAGACGGATCGGACATGTTCGAGGCGGTGCAGGAGCCTGCCTTGAACCGACCACCGAACGGATCGAAGCTCGCGCGGCAATAACGGCCGCCATCCCGCCACACGAGATCGCGTCGCCAGAACAGGACGGGAGGCGGCGAGGCGAAGATCCGATCCGCATTTGGCGACGCGCGACGGACATCGGCATAGGCGGCCTGGCTGATCAGCAGGTTGAAGCCGATGTAGGCGAGCAGAATGGCAATGGCCGCTTGCGCAATGCTGCGCCATTCCCTCCCCTGCTGCTCGCGGTGCTTGGAGACTCCGATCGCGATCGCCAGCAGGAGCCACACCCAGACATCGATGATGAACAGCGCGTCGGAATGGTACCAGGCGCTGGAGAAAGGCGAGAAAAGCTGAACGGAGTAAGTTGTGAGCAGGTCGAGGAACGGGTGGGTCAAGGTGCCGAGATAGCAGAGAGCGAGCAGCCAGCCGAAGCGCATCGGCAGGCCGCTCCTGAACTCGACCCCGCGGCTGAGCTGCCATCGGTCGAGGAGCCACAGCAGCCCCGCGAGGACCGGCGGCAGGACCAGGACCCCGCCGAGGAGACCGTGGGTGAATCCCCGGTGGATCGCCAGCGGATCCCACGGAGCATGGCCAAGGAACACGTCGATGTCGGGCATGTTGGCGCCGAGGATCAGCGCGGCGAGGCCCTTGCGGGTGTTCGACTTGAGCCCCGCCTGGCCAAGCGTCCAGCCGACGAGCGAATGGGTGAGATTGTCCACTAAGCCGCTCGGCTCAAAGCGGCTTCGGCTCCTTCTCGACCATCCACGTCTGGCCCTTGGCGACGAGCGCCTGGAGGTCGGGCGTCTTGCCCGAGGCTGCGGCCTTGTTCTGTTCGATCACCGCGCTCTCGAAGGTCGGCGCCGGGTTCTCATAGATGACGCCAAGCGCCACCGGGAAGCTCTCCGGCATCAGGATCAACATCGCCGCGATGCCGCGGTTGGTGGGGTCGTGGACGATGACCGACGGATCGTCGCCCTCGACGACCTTCAGGCACAGCCGCTCGACATCGAGCGAGAGCCCCTTGGTGCCGCCCGCGAACAGCATTTTCTCGCCAGCCTTGAGCCACAGCTGCTTCTGGTCCGCCGCACCCCTTTCGGTGAAGGAGGCGAAGACGTCGTCGTTGTAGACAATGCAGTTCTGGAAGATCTCGACGAAGCTCGCGCCCCGGTGAGCGTGCGCGGCCTTGAGTACATCGGGCAGGTTCTTGTGCACGTCGATCCCCCGGGCGATGAACCGCGCGCCAGACCCGAGCGCGAAGGCGCAGGGCGTCACCGGGCGATCGACCGACCCGAAGGGCGTTGACGGCGAGCGCGTGCCCACCCGGCTGGTCGGCGAATATTGGCCCTTGGTCAGGCCATAGATCTCATTGTTGAACAGCAGGATCTGGCAGTCGAGGTT
>DASSIU010000007.1:0-20068 GCA_035691585.1 Sphingomicrobium sp.
GCCGAAGCGATCGGCCGAGGCATACAACCAGATCTGGACCAACGAAGGCTCGCCGCTTCGAGTGATTGCGCACCGTCAGGCCGAGGCGCTGCGCGCACGCTTGCCGGAGGTCAGCGTCCACTACGCGATGCGTTACGGTCATCCCGGTATCGCCGGGGCGCACGAGACGATGGCGGACGAAGGCTGCAGGCGAATCCTCGCCGCCCCGCTCTATCCGCAATATTGCGCGGCGACGACGGCGACAGCGAACGATGCGGTGTTTGGAGCGCTTGCGAGGATGCGCTGGCAGCCGGCACTGAGGACGCTGCCACCTTATTATGACGATCCTTTCTATATCGACGCGCTCGCCGCCAACCTGCGACGGCAGTTGGAGGCGCTCGATTTTGAGCCGCAGCGGCTGCTCCTGAGCTTCCACGGAATGCCGGTGAGGACGCTCGACCTCGGCGATCCGTATCACTGCCACTGCCAGAAGACGGCACGGCTGCTCGGGGAAGCATTGGGTCGCGACGTCGATGTGACGTTCCAGTCGAAGTTTGGGCGAGCGAAATGGCTCGAACCCGCAACCGACACGACCCTTGCCGCCTATCCCAGACAAAATGTCACGCGCATTGCGCTGGCAACGCCGGGCTTTTCCGCCGATTGCATCGAGACTCTCGAGGAACTCGGAATCCGCGGCCGCGAGACTTTCCGTGACGCCGGTGGGAAACATTTCGCATTGCTCGACTGCCTCAATGACTCTCCAGAGGGTATCGCAATGCTGGAACGCCTGATCACGCGCGAACTTGCGGGCTGGCTGCCCGAAGCATAAGCGCCCCAGCGGCAAGCAACGGAGGGACCTCATGGCTCGAGTAGCGATCGTCACCGGCGGGACGCGCGGGATCGGCGAAGCGATCAGCATCGCGCTTCGCGACATGGGCATGAAGGTTGCCGCCAATTACGCTGGCAATGAAGAGCGCGCGCGCGAGTTCAGCGACCGCACCGGAATCGCGTCATACAGATGGGACGTGTCCGACTTCGATGCGTGTCAGGCGGGCGTCCGCAAGGTCGAAGCCGACCTCGGCCCCGTCGACGTCCTGGTCAACAACGCGGGGATCACCCGCGACACGACCATCCGCAAGATGGACCACGAGAAGTGGCAGGACGTGATCGACACCAATCTCGGCGGCTGCTTCAACATGGCCAAAGGCGTGTTCGAGGGGATGATCGGCCGCAAATACGGGCGCATCGTCAACATCGGATCCATTAACGGCCAGGCGGGTCAATACGGACAGGTCAATTACGCCGCGGCCAAGTCCGGAATCCACGGCTTCACCAAGGCGCTGGCCCAGGAAGGGGCGCGGTTCGGAGTGACGGTCAACGCGATCGCTCCGGGCTACATCGACACCGACATGGTCGCAGCCGTGCCCGAGGACGTGCTGCAGAAAATCGTCGCCAAGATACCCGTCGGACGGCTTGGCAAGGCCGAGGAGATCGCCCGCGCGGTCGCGTTCCTGGTCGACGAGAATGCGGGCTTCATCACCGGTTCGACGCTGTCGATCAACGGCGGCCAGCACATGTACTGATGGTACGGGACGACAGCGACTACGCGCCGCCGAAGAAACGCTCGGTGCTGATCGCCGGGCACCAGACCTCGATCAGCCTGGAACCGATGTTCTGGCGCGCGTTGGAAGCCGCAGCGCGCGAGCGCGGCTGTCCGTTGAACGCGCTGGTGGCCGAAATCGACGTCGCCCGGCTCGACTCCGCTCAGCCGCCGAACCTCACCTCGGCGATCAGGCAGTGGCTGTTCGTGCGCAGCTCAAAACCGAGCGCCTGAACGCCGCTCCGCCGTCCGGTGCGTGGTCGAGGAACAGCGCCGGCTCGATCAGCTCCAGCTCCATGATCATCAGCGTGCCCTGATCATCCGGTACAATGTCGACCCGGGCGTAGGACGCGTGAGCGGGAGCAGCGGCCAGCGCGGCCCTGGCGAGATTGATTGCGCCATCGGGAGGTGTCTTGCACGGCAGGGTCACACCGCCGTGCTGTTCCTGGACTCGGAAGTCGCCGACCTTGGGCCGCTTGACCACCGCGTGGCTATATTCGCCGTCGAACAGCATCAGCGAGAATTCGCCGGTGTTCGCAATCTCCTCGATAAGCGGTTGAATGATCATCGGCTGATTCCGACTGTCCGCGGGCAAATCATCCTTCGGCGCCAGGCGATGAGTTCCGGCGGCGCTCGCCGAAACCGGAGGCTTGATCACCAGCAACTCGCTGCCGAACCGCTGACGCGCTTCCTCGAGATCGGCATCGCAGCAGGCTTCGACGGCCAGCGTCGGAACGGTCGAAACGCCTGCCCCGGCAAGTTCGGTGAGATAGGCCTTGTCGCCGTTCCACCGCAGGAGTGCGGGCGGGTTGACCATCGGCCAATGCTCGGCCTCGGCGCGATCGAGGAGCGCGAGCCAGCGCAAATAATCGAGATGATAGCCCCAGGCGACGAGCGGCATGATGAGGCCATAGGGCGACATGTCCCCAACGTCGGTCCACGCGATCGGCTCGACGTTCGCGCCCGCGACGGTCAGCGCGGCCGCCTGCGGATCGTAAGTCCAGCGCCACGGCTCCGGATAGGCCGGATCCGGCACCAGGACGGCAATGCGCACCTCAGCGCCCGAGAAGAATCCGCGCCTGTCCGGCGATTTGCGCAAGCATCGCCGCGCTCGCATGACCTTCGCTTCGCGCCCGGCCCACAAGCTGCCGGAACTGGTCGATCCGGTCGCGATGCCTGGCGACCCATTCCTCGACCCCGTGATCGACGTCAGTGCCGCGGCAGCGCGACAGGAATTCGATCCTCAGCTGCTCGAAATCGCGGGCGAGACCGGCCGTGAGCAACCGCTCCCATTGGTCGGAAGGCACGAACCGCGCGACCTGCTGCTGCGCCCAGTCGAGACCGAGTGCTTCGCCGAGCCGAGTGTAGGCGCGGGTCGTTTCAAGCTCGTCGAGCTTGTGGCGCGCGGCCAGCGCCGCGACTCCAAACACGCCGTCGAGCTCGTAAAGGCGAACGAGGCCCTTCACGATATCATCGCTCGCGCCGAGCGCGATCAGCCGGTCACGCCGGGCCGCCGCCTCATTCTTGACCTCGGCGCGGATGAGCTTGGTCGCCGCGGCGGAGATCTTGCGCGCCCCGGGTTCGAGCAACGCACAAAGCTTGGTGACGCTCGTTTCCCCGCCGCCAGCGCGCAGGATGTCGGCGAGATGCGAGCTGACGCTCGCCGCTGCGATCGAGAAGAGCTCGAGGCGGACGGTCTCGGGAAGGCTGTCGAGCTCGATCTCGGACCACAGTTTGTCCAGATCGAGCAGGCGCTCGGCCACCAGGAAGGCGGCGATCACCTGTTGGAGCGAGGCGCCCTCCTCCTCGGTGAGATCGAAGGCGACGCCGGGCCCGAGACGGTTGACCAGCCGGTTCGCCACCTTCGTGGCGACGATCTCGTTGCGCAGCCGGTGGGCCCGGATCGCCTCCGGGTGCGCCTTGCGCATCGCCTTGGGAAAGGCATCAAACAGCTGCGGCTCGACCAGGGGGTCCTCGGCGAGGCGAAGCACCTCCGCGGCGTCCTGGAGCACCAGCTTGGACATCGACAGGACGGCCGCCAGCTCCGGCCTTGTCAGCCCGCGATTCTCTTGCCCGCGACGGAGCAGGTCCTCGCTGTTTCCAAGCCCCTCGACCTTCCGATCCAGCTTGCCGAACGCCTCGAGCAGTTCGATCGTCCGGACCTGCCCGGGAAGGGCCTGCGCGCCGCCCGCCTCGGCGATCGATAGGGCCAGCGTCTGCAGACGATTGTCCTCGAGGACGAGCTCGGCGACGTCGTCGGTCATCTTCGCCAGCAACGTGTTGCGCTTGGTGAACTCGAGCTCCCCCTCGCGCATCTCGCGATTCAGCGGAATCTTGATGTTCACTTCATTGTCCGAGCAGTCGACGCCCGCGCTATTGTCGATGAAGTCGGTGTTGATGCGGCCGCCGTGCTCGGCGAACTCGATCCGGCCCGCCTGGGTGATTCCGAGGTTGGCGCCTTCGCCGATCACCTTGGCGCGGAGCTCGTCCGCGCTGGCGCGCAACGCATCGTTGGATGGGTCGCCGACGTCGGCATTACTTTGCGCCGATGACTTGATGTAGGTCCCGATGCCGCCGAACCACAACAGGTCGACGGGACTCTTGAGGATGGCGTTGATCAGGCTGGTCGGATCGAGCGCTTTGGAATCAATACCGAGGGTAGCGCGCGCCTCGGCACTGAGTGGAATCGACTTCTCCGTCCGCGGCCACACGCCGCCGCCCTTGCTGATCAGCTTCTTGTCGTAATCGTCCCAGCTCGATCGTGGCAGATCGAACAGCCGCTTGCGTTCCTCCCAGCTCTTCGCGGGATCGGGATTGGGATCGATGAAGATGTGGCGGTGGTCGAAGGCAGCGTGCAGCCGGATCGACTTCGACAGCAGCATACCGTTGCCGAACACGTCGCCGGACATATCGCCGCACCCGGCGACGGTGACGGCGTCGGTTTGGACGTCGATTCCCATTTCGAGGAAATGGCGCTGAACGGAGATCCACGCACCCTTGGCGGTGATCCCCATCGCCTTGTGGTCGTAGCCATTCGATCCGCCGCTGGCGAAGGCGTCCCCGAGCCAGAAATTCTGCTCCAGCGCGATCGCGTTCGCAATGTCCGAGAAAGTCGCGGTGCCCTTGTCGGCGGCGACGACGAAGTAAGGATCGTCGCCGTCGTGAATGACAACGCGCTCGGGGTGCACGACCTTGTCGTTGACGAGGTTGTCGGTGACCGAGAGCAGGGATCGGATGTAGATTCGATAGCTCTCGGTGCCTTCCTCGAGCCAGCCTTCGCGGGTCGATGGCAGTTGCTTGGGATAGAATCCGCCCTTGGCCCCGGTCGGCACGATCACCGCATTCTTGACCACCTGTGCCTTCATCAGGCCGAGGATTTCCGTGCGGAAGTCGTCGCGCCGGTCCGACCAGCGGATTCCGCCGCGCGCCACGGGGCCACCACGCAGGTGAATGCCCTCGACGCGCGGCGAATAGACCCAGATCTCGCGCCACGGCACCGGCCGCGGAAGGCCAGGGACCATCGACGAATTGATCTTGAACGCGATCGCTTCCTCGGCTGCCGGAGCGAAGGCATTGGTGCGGACGATGGCCTCGATCAGCGAGCGCCAGCGGCGAAGGATCCGATCGTCGTCAATCGACCGGACCTTGGCGAGGCTGCGGTCGAGCTGTTCGCTATACTCGGCGATCTGCTGATCGCGCTTCTTCGCGGAAGGGTCGTGGGCGGCTACGAACCGGCCGATCAGCGCGCGGGTAGAGTTCGGCGCCCGACGAAGGGCATCGACGACGGTGACGAGGCTGTAGCTCGCCCCCGTCTGGCGGAGATAGCGAAACCAGGCGCGCAGCCACACGACCGGCCGCATGTCGAGACCGGCATAGAGCACCAGCTGGTTGAATTCGTCGTCTTCGGCCGAACCGCACAGCACGTTGGCGATCGCGCGCTCGATCTCGCCGCTCCGGGCGAGGATCTGGTCCATGTCGCCTTCGGCCGCGACCTCGACTCGGAAGTCGTGGATGTAGCCATTGCCTCCGGCGAGCGCGGTCGGGAATTCCTCGAGCACCCGGAATCCGAAGTTCTCGAGCACCGGGACGACGTCCGAGAGCGGGATCAGGCCACCCCGACGGTAAGTCTTGAGCCGCAGCTGGCGCTCCGGATCATGTTGCAGCCGCGACAGTCGAACAGCGCGGTCGTTCTCATCGCTGAGATCGCACAGGCGGAGAATGTCGGCCGCACCCTCTTCCGGCGCGGTGCGCGCGCGATAGCCGTCCGGGAAGCTGTTGATGTAGGTCAGTGCGAGACGCGTGGCGCGCGGTGCACCGGCAGCCTCGATCAGCTCGGATTCCACCGCGGGCGCCCAGCCGCGGACCATCTCCACCACCGCGGCATCGAGACCCGCCGCGTCGGGCGCTGTCGCGTCCTCATCGATGTACTGGGTGTAGCGGATCAGTGCGAGGTCGCCGTCGCCAAGCTCCACCGTCCAGCTCGTGATTTCGCGTCCCACCTCATTCTCGAGCAGCATCGCGATCGCGGTGCGCCGGGCCGTGGTCAGCTCCTCGCGCGGCAGCCAGACGAAGGTGAACAGCTGCCCCCTCAGGATCGAGCGAACCTGCAGCAACGCCGGCCGCGGCCGGTCGGCGAGCGACATGGCCATCATCACCAGCCCGCGAAGCTCCTCATAGTCGATCGCGATCACGAGGTCGCGCGGAAGCGAGGCCACTGCGTGGCGAAGGGCCTTGCCGCTGTGTCCCTTGGGGTCGAACCCGAAGTCCCTCGCGAGCCGCTTGAGGCGGTCGCGAAGCACCGGCACCTGTTCCGGCGGAACCCGGAGCGCCTCGCTGGTCCACAGGCCGGCGTGGACCCCGATGCCGGTAATCGCGTCGCCCGCCTTGATCGGGATGACGACGAGGTCGAGCGGCACGCGCCGGTGGACCGTCGCCTGGCGTTCGGCCTTGGCCATCAGCGGTATCTCGCCGCCGCGCTCGAAATAGCGCATCGCTCCCAGCGCCCCGCCTTCGTCGGTCGGAGCGCCCGGGATGCTGAATATGCCGAGGGCGCACGAGGGCTGCTCGTAGGGCTTCTCGACATGGTAACCGAGCAAGGTCATCGCCCCGTCGGCGAACCAGTTGAGCAGCGCCGCGCCTTCGGGGTCGGCGATCGAGGCCGCGTCCTCGCGCATCTGCCGCTGAAGCGATTCCCAGTCGCGCACCGCTAGGCGCACGTCGTCGAGCACCCGGCGGAGGTCCGCGGCGAGTTCCTGCCGGCCCCGCGCGTCGGCCCGGTCGAGCTCCAGGTACATCATCGATTCGCGACGGTTCTTGTCACCGCAAATCGGCTCGACCGACTCCAGCTGCCCGCTCGAATCGCGGTTAACGCACACGACCGGGTGGAGCAGGCGGTGGATGGTCAACTGGCGCTGGGCGACGGCGTTGGCGACCGAATCGACAAGGAACGGCATATCGTCGTTGATGATCGCGATCCGCATCCGGCGATTGCCGGCCTCGCCGCCGATCGATTCGATGGCGAGCGCGAGCTCGCCGCGCTTGCGGGTTCCGGCGACCGACGCGACAAACTCGGAAGCCTCGCGTTCGGCGTCGCGGCCCAAGCCCTGGGTTTCGCCCGGAAGCGCGTTTCCGGTCAGCGCCTTTCTGATTGACTCGACCAAGGGCGGGTCCAGGCGCGTGTGAGCCGTCATGTAGGAAACTTGCTCCGAGGAACTGAGGGTGCGGGCGCGCCTATAGACCCGGCCCGAACGGACGGACAACCCTCGGCTCTCAGGCGGAGCGGCGGATCGCGCGCTCGATCAGCGCTTCATCATCTACGATCGCGACCGGCTCGTGCGTACCGTCCGGTCCGCGCCGGGTAACGATGACCGCGAACTCCTCCCCGGCGGGAACGTCCGCCAGCGAAATCACGGGCGCCGAGCGCAGACGAGCGCGGGCGACGTCGCCCTTGCTATCGGGCTTGGTATCGGGCCGACGCGCCTGGCGTTCGGCGGCGACCAGCGCCTTCAGGCCCCCCGGCTGCTTCTCGATGAAGCCCTGGAACTCGCCGGTCTGGACGTCCTGCCTCTGGGCATAGGACAGCGCCGCGGCGAACTCGGTCAGGCGCGCCTTGTCATAATCGATCCCGAACACGAGCTTGACGATCGGGGTCATCGGCGCCCGGGCTTGCGCCTTCACCCCCGATTCCTCGAGCAGCTCGGCATAGTCTTCGGGGCTCGCCTGTGCAGCGATCGCGAAATCGTAGGCGAGCGACAGCGCCTTGTAGAGCGCGGCGCGCGTACGGCCCTCGCCCGCCTTGACTGATTCCGCCGTCTCACGCGCCGCCCACAGGCGGTCGGCAAGGCCGGCATTCTCGTCGAGCTCGACGATGGGAACGTCATCCGCATCGGCCAAGGGCCCGTCTTCCCACGAGAAATGGACGGGCGGCGGGGAATCCGAGGGTTCTTCCTGGGTTGCCGGCGCGGGCTCAAACACCTCCTCTTGAGGGTCGAGGGCCACTTCCGGCTCGAACGGCCTGGCGGCTTGTTCTTCGAGGACCGGACCCGGCTCGAGCATTTCGGTCAGCTCGAATGGCTCATCCTCGTCGACGAATTCGGGCAATGCTTCGGCCTCATCGGCCAGTCCGGCGATCTCGATGCCGCGCGGCTCCTCCGCGACATCCTCAACCGGAGCGGGGGCTGAAGCCGGCGTGGCGAGTTCGTCCACGCGCTTCCAGTTGATCACGCCGTAGATGAAGTCGATCGCCTCCCCGTCGGACGAGAAGGGCATCAGGATCCCGCGGTAGCAAATGCTCTCGCCACGAGGATTCTCGAACTCGGCCTCGAACCCGACCGGCGCCCGGTTGGCGATGATCTGCATGTAGTGGTCGGTCAGGCGCGACAGCAGCGAGCGGCTCGGCACGTCGGCAATGGTGCGGGTGTCGTCGCTCAGCTCGCATTCCTCGCGGATCGCGGGCCCGACATAAGGGAGCGCGGGATTGTCCCGGCCGCAGGTGAAGTCGAGCAGCACGCTATTGGCGGCGAAGTCATCCACCTCAGCCGGCTCGAGGTCCTCGATCGACGGGAAGTCGCGCCCGTCGAGCAGCCCGACCCAGTAGTTATAGGCGCGCACGTGCATCCGGCGCTCGTCGGGGCCAATGACGGCCGCGACGTCCTCGGGGGGCGGTGTTTCTTGCGCCGTCGAAGGATCGAAGTCGCCCTGATGCTCGCGGTAACTGCTCATACCTGTCCCTGGGCCCCACTCTCCCGTTCGAAGGGAAAATGGCCGAGGGCCGTTACCAAAGCGTTAAGCATAAACGGTTATCGATTCGCGCTAGCTTGCGAGGGTCGCCCCGCGCTGATAGGGCGCGCCCGCTTCCTCAACAGAGCCAAGCCGCTTTAGCTCAGCTGGTAGAGCACATCATTCGTAATGATGGGGTCAGGTGTTCGAGTCACCTAAGCGGCACCACCTTCTTCAAACCTCGAGCTCGACCCAGATCGGGGCGTGGTCGCTGGTCTTCTCCCAACTGCGAGGGGTGCGGTCGACGCCGGCAGCTTTGAGCTTCCTCGCCAGCGACGGGCTCAGCAGCGCATGGTCGATGCGAATGCCGGCGTCGAGTTCGAACGAGTTTCGCCAGTAATGCCAGAATGTATAAATGCGTTCGTGAGGGTGCAGCTCCCGGATAGCGTCGGTCCAGCCTTGTCCCACCAGCTCGCGATACTTGTCCCGGGCGGCGGGCGCGAACAGCGCGTCCTTCTGCCACCGTTCCGGCTTGTACACGTCTTCGGGTGTCGGGATGACGTTGTAGTCGCCGACAAGAATCGCGGGCAATCCGCTGTCGATCAGGCCGACTGCATGATCGTAAAGCCGATCGAGCCAGGCCAGCTTGTAGTCGAACTTCGGTCCCGGCTGCGGGTTGCCGTTCGGCGCGTACATGTTTCCCACGAGAATGCCGCAGACCGCTGCCTCAAGGTAGCGGCTCTGCTCGAGGTTCGGATCGTTCGGAAGCGCTCGCCGGGTCTCAACCGGCTCCCCGACCCGGCTCAGAATCGCGACCCCGTTCCAGGCGCGCTGACCGTGCCAGATGGCCCAATAGCCGAGCCCCCGGATCACCTCATTCGGGAATGCCTCGTCGGTGCATTTGAGCTCCTGCAGGCCGACGATGTCCGGTCGAAATTCGTCGAGCCATCGCGTCAGCACGCCGAGGCGCGAGTTGATGCCGTTGATATTGTAGCTCGCGATTCGGAGGCGGCGCTTTTTGATCATCGGCGCATGAACCCAGACCCCGCGAATCGGACCGTTTCCCGAGTCGCGGCGAGTCGCACAGGTTTATCCACTGAATCACCCACAGAAATGTCGGATCATCGACACGAATCCGCTGGAACAACAGTCAGGCTCATGTATTGTTGCTGTGTGCTTCGAAACCCGAAAGGGAATTGAAGCATGGAACCCCGGCAACTTCGGTTGCCGGGGTTTACTCGTTTATGGACCTCAGAGTGCGGCAGGATCCGCCTCCGCGAGCTTCAGCCGCTTCGACCGGTCCGGTAGCGGGTACTTGTTTCCGTTGGCGCAGTTGAACAGCACCACGCATTCTTGCCTGTCGACCAACCCGCGCTCCAGGGCCTGCCGCCATGCGGCAAGCACCGCGCCGCCCTCGGGGCAAAGCAAGAAGCCATCATCCTGAGCCGCATCCTGGACCGCTTGCAGGATCGCATCTTCGGAGACGGCGATTCCCGCGCCGCCGCTCTCCCTGACCGCACGCAGAATAAGGAAGTCGCCGACCGCCTTCGGGACACGGATGCCGGTCGCGACCGTGGCGGGATTCTCCCACCGTTCCGCGAACTCCTCGCCCTGCTCGAATGCTCGGACCATCGGCGCACATCCTTCGGCCTGCACCGCATACATGCGCGGCCGCTTCGAGCCGATGAGCCCGACCGCCTCCAGCTCGTCGAACCCCTTCCACATGCCGATGAGGCCTGTGCCGCCGCCGGTCGGATAGAAGATCGCATCGGGCAGCTCCCAGCCGAGTTGCTCGGCGAGCTCGCAACCCATCACCTTCTTGCCCTCGAGGCGATACGGTTCCTTCAACGTCGAGCAGTCGAACCACAATCCGTCAGCCGCGCCTTTGCCGACCAGCGCGCCGCATTCGTCGATCTGGCCGTCGGCGACATAGACCCGCGCGCCGTAGGCGGCGGTTTCGGTCACGTTGATTTCGGGGGTCTCGGAAGGGCAGATCACGACAGTCTCGATCCCGGCGCGCGCACCGTAAGCCGCAAGCGCTGCCCCG
This sequence comes from Sphingomicrobium sp., assembly GCA_035691585.1. GTDB lineage: Bacteria > Pseudomonadota > Alphaproteobacteria > Sphingomonadales > Sphingomonadaceae > Sphingomicrobium. The sequence goes on from DASSIU010000007.1 coordinate 10,845, forward strand.
GCATTGCCGTTGGTCGGCATCGCGATCCGCTCGATCCCGAACTGCTTCGCCATGGTCACCGCCATCGCCAGCCCGCGCGCCTTGAACGATCCGGTCGGAAGTCGTCCCTCGTCCTTCACCAGCAGCTGCGAGGCGCCTTCGCGCGCGGCGATGTTGGGAAGGGTGACGAGAGGCGTCTCCGGCTCGCCGAGGCTGACCGGCTCAGCATCGTTCGGAAGCAGCTCGCCCCATTTCCACATCCCCGCCGGGCGCCTGGCGAGACTGTCCCGGGTCAGGGTCCGCTTCGCCGCATCCAGGTCGTAGCGCACCAGCAGCGGTTTTCCCGCCTTGCTCAGGTTGTGGACTTTTCCGGCTTCGTAGCGCTCGCCGGTCAGCGAGCATTCGAGGTGGGTGACGTTCACCGAAATCAACAGTCCTTGTGGTCTGCGGGATGGTGGCGTTCGACCTGGATGGTGCAATGTTCGATCCGGAAGCCGTGGAGGACCAATCGCGCTCGATCCAGCAATGCGTCGGGCTCTCCGGCCAGCTGGGTGACGACATGCGCGGTGAGCGCAGTCTCCGTCGTGCTCAGTGGCCAGATATGGAGATCATGGATGGCATCGACGCCTTCGATCTCGCGAAGCGCGCCCTCGACCTGGTCCGAGTCGATCCCCGCGGGGACGCCGGCGAGCGACATCCACACCGATTCCTTGAGGAGGCCGACGCTCCCCCACAGGATGACGACCGAGACGATCAGGCTCATCGCCGGATCGACCCAGCGCTGTCCCGTCCACAGGATGACGAATCCGGCGGCCACCACCGCCGCCGATACCGAGGCGTCCGCGGCCATGTGCAGATAGGCCCCGCGAATATTGATGTCGTGCTCGCGTCCGCGCGAGAAGAGGAGAGCGGTCGCGCCGTTGACCAAGATGCCGATCGCCGCGACGACAATGACCACCTCGCCTTCAGTCGACGAAGGATGGATCAGTCGCCGGATGGCTTCCGCGCCGATCGCGCCGACGGCAATGAGCAGGAAGAGCGAATTGGCGAGCGCAGCCAGGATCGGCGCTTTTTTAAGGCCGTAGGTGAACCGGGGTGACGGCGCCCGCTTGGCCATGACCGCCGCCGCCCATGCCACCACCAGTCCCAGAACGTCCGATAGATTGTGGCCCGCATCCGCCAGCAGCGACATCGAGTTGGCGATGAAACCGTAAACGGTCTCGATTGCGAGGAAGCCGATGTTGAGGGCGATCCCGATCGCAAAGGCCCTGCCGAAGTCGCTCGGAGCATGGGAGTGCCCGTGCGAATGGGAATGGGCGTGCCCGTGGTCATGATGGTGATGTACGTGGCCGGCATCCATGGACGCAGCCCTAGCCGACGCGCGAGCCGAAACTCAAATGCCGTTCACTGGTCGAGGCGTTCATTTCATGCGCCGTTCACCTCGCGACCATGCAAAACGGCCCGGCAGGGAGCACTCCTGCCGGGCCGACACGTTGAAGGAGAACCTCGCACGCGACGCAAGCCAGCGAGAGTTCCGGCGGCATACTAACTAAAGTTAGGCGGGTTGTCCATCCACTATTGAATCGAAGAGGCGGTCCGGAGAAGGGGTCCGAACCGCCTCGGGATGCGCGCCTGGGGAGGAAAGCGCGCGGGGCAAATTGAAATTCAGATGTCGATCCCGGCGGCAATCGCCTCCAGCTTGCGGACCCGTTCGCGCAGATCGGCCATTTCGATCCGCCCACTCGCGGGAGGAAGTCCACGGTCGCCAATCGCCTGGGTCAGCTCCATCTTCTTGAGTTCGAGCCAGCCGCTCCAGGCCTTGAGCCCTGCCCAGCTCGCGGCTCCGAGGCCGACTAGGATGCTCGATGCGAGCACGCTTATCGTGATCGGGTCCATCACTTCTCCTCCTGGCGGAGCGCTTCGATCTCGCGCGCCAGCTCTTCATTCTGGGTGTTGATGTGATGATCGATCGCCATCAGCCGGCGGTCGGTCTGGTCGAGATCGTTGACCATCGCGTGGGTCGTCGGCTTGCGGCTCGCCGCCTCGCCCATGCGGTCGAAGTCGCTCATTCGGCGATCCCCGATCATCGACTTCCGCTTCTGCACCGCAAGGTAGAGGCCGATCGCGGCGTAGGCGATCAGCGTCAGCTTGAAACTGATGAAGATCGCGGCGGCGACGAAACCGATCCGAATAAAGGTGGGATCGATCCCGGTCATGCGGCCGATCGTCGAGGCAACGCCAGCGATCTTCGCGTCCTTGCGGTCGAGCGAGTAAGGATAATATTTCCGCGCCATCGTCATTTGCCCTTCCATCAATTCGTGCGCGCTTTCAGCGCGGCTTTCATTGCCTGCAGCTCGGAGTCGATCTTCTCGTCCGCCTTGAGCTGCTCGATTTCGTCTTCAAGGCTGGTGATTCCCAGCGCGTCGCAGCGGCCTTCGGCGAAGTCGGCGCGGCGCTCCAGCAGCTCGAACTTGGAAAAAGCCTCGAGCGTGCGACTGCCGTGCATCATCTCCCGCGCCTTGGCCCTCGTGACTGCGCTTTCGAAGCGCGCCGCGATCGCAGTCTGGCGAGCACGGGCCTCGCGCAGCTTGGCCTGGAGCTTCGCGATGTCGACCTCGTAGCCGCGCAACACCTGCTCCATCTGCCCGAGCTCATCGCGGAGGCCATCGGCCATCTCGACCGCGCTCTGGCGTTCGACCAGCGCCGCCTTGGCGAGGTCCTCGCGGCCCTTGCTCAAGGCCAGCTCGGCCTTCTCGGTCCAGTTGGCCTGAAGGTCGTCGAGCCGGCTCACGGCACGCCGCATCTCCTTGATGTCGGCGATCGAGCGGGCGGCGGTCGCGCGAACCTCGACCAGGGTCTCCTCCATCTCCATGATGATCATCCGGATCATCCGTGCCGGGTCTTCGGCCCGGTCGAGAAGCTCGGTCATGTTCGCCGCGAAGATGTCACGAGCGCGGCTGAACACGGGACCGCTGAGCCAGCCGGCGACCGGAGCAAAGCGCTCGGCTTTCGGCTCGGCTTCGACCTCGACCAGGCGAGGCGTGCGGACCGAGACCCTGGCTTCGAGGACTTCGAGTTCAGGCATTGATGCTGACCTTTGCGGGATTGGCGTTCGCTTGTGCGGGACCGACCGCTGCGCCGACGGCAACCGTGCTCATCACGAGCGCTGCGGCCATGGCGACCAGGGTCTTGGTGAACTGCGACTGCGACGACATTTTAATCTCCTTTTCCGACCCGTGGTTTGCTTGCGGGCCGATGAACATTACTAATCAAGGAACGTGCCAATCCCAGAAAACTGCGGAAAATGGCATCAGGTTGGTCGCAGTGGCGGAATTTCCCAACCAATAGTTGGTGGCGAATCCCAAGCCGGCTTGGGAACATTCGCCAACGCCGATGCGTCCAGCGCTCAGCTCAATGTGAGGGAGTAACAGTGATGCTGGGCAAGCTCGCGGGCGCGTGGATCGGCGAGAAGATCGCCGGTCGCGACGACGGCGCGAAAGGCGCGATCCTTGGAGCCGGCGCGGTGGCGGTTGGGAAGAAGCTTGTCCCGACTTTGGCCGCACTTGCGCTCGGCGGCTGGGCGTTCAAGAAGTGGCGCGAGCACAAGCGCTCGCATCCTTCCTATCCGTCCGACGCCGAGCCGCGCGTGCCGCCTTCACAAACGCGGTCCCCGTCCTGACGCTTATTGATCGGAAGCGGACTCCTCGCCGGTCGTTGCTTCCGAAGATGCTTCGAAATAGGGCTCGACCTTGCCCTTGAGCTTGATCGTCATCGGCTGCCCATAACGGTCCCGGCTGCGCCCCGCGGCGACCCGGATCCAGCCTTCGGAGATGCTGTATTCGATGACGTTGGTCTTTTCCTGGCCGTTGAACTTGATTCCCACCCCGCGGCTCAACAGCGCCTCGTCGTAAAACTCGCTCCTGGGATCGAGCGAAAGACGGTCGGGCGGCGTGTCTGTTTGCTTGTCGGCCATGGCGGCGCCCTAGCTTTTCGGCCCGCAAAAGGTCAATGTAAAGGACTCTTGACACCCGCAGTTGCCGCGCCGGCGAGTCAGGACTAAGCGCTCGCTCCGATCATGAGCGACAAGGACCCTTCCCTCCGGCGCAATGCCCCAAAGCTCGCGCTGCACGTGCCGGAGCCGCCGTTCCGGCCGGGTGATACTCCCGATTTTTCCTCGCTGAAGGTGCCCTCCGCCGGTGCAGCCCCGCGACCCGATACAAGTGTCGCGGCCGCCGACACGCACGACCTCACCATGGCGCTCGTGCGCGTGCTCGGCGACGACAATAAGGCCGTCGGCCCGTGGGACCCGAAGCTCGACCCCGAGACTCTGAGGAAGATGCTGCGCGACATGGTCACCGTGCGGATCTTCGACGACCGGATGTACCGCGCGCAGCGGCAGGGGAAGACCAGCTTCTACATGAAGTGCACCGGGGAGGAGGCGATCGCGGTTGCCGCGCAGGCGGCGCTCGACCGGGACGACATGCACTTTCCCACCTACCGCCAGCAGGGGCTGCTCATCTCGCGCGGCTATCCGCTGACCGAAATGATGTGCCAGATCTATTCGAATAAAGGCGACAAGCTGAAGGGCCGCCAGCTGCCGATCATGTATTCGGACAAGGCGCACGGCTTCTTTTCCATCTCCGGCAACCTTGCGACTCAATTCCCGCAGGCCGTGGGCTGGGCGATGGGTGCGGCGATCAAGGGCGATAGCCGCATCTGCATGGGCTGGGTCGGCGACGGCGCGACGGCTGAAGGCGATTTCCACAGCGCGATGACCTTCGCGGCGGTGTACAACGCGCCGGTGATCCTCGCCGTGGTCAACAACCAGTGGGCGATCTCGAGCTTCTCCGGAATCGCCGGCGCCGAACGCGCGACCTTTGCGCAGCGCGCGGTGGGCTATGGCGTTGCCGGCCTTCGCGTGGACGGCAATGACGCGCTTGCGGTCTATGCCGCGGTGAAATGGGCGGCGGATCGCGCCCGCGCCAACGGCGGCCCGACACTGATCGAGTTCTTCACCTATCGTGCCGAGGGCCATTCGACTTCGGACGACCCGAGCGGCTACCGTCCAACCAACGAAGCCAAGGCGTGGCCGCTCGGCGATCCGATCGAACGGCTCAAGGCCCACTTGTTCGCGATCGGCGAGTGGGATGAGGAACGTCACGCCGCGATGACCGCCGAATGCGACGCGGCAATCCGTACGGCACAGAAGGAATCCGAGAAGCTCGGAATCCTCCCGGAACAGGGCAAGGATGGCGTCGAGACGATGTTCGACGACGTTTATGCCGAGGTCCCGTGGCACCTTCGCGAGCAGTGCGAGGCGGCGCTCGAGGAAGGTCGCAGCTGATGGCGGCCATGAACATGATCCAGGCGCTCAACGACGCGCATAAGGTGATGATGGCGCGCGACGAGGACATCGTCGTGTTCGGCGAGGACATCGGTTATTTCGGCGGCGTCTTCCGCGTCACCGAGGGCCTGCAGAAGCAGTTCGGCAAGAACCGCGTGTTCGACGCTCCGATCAGCGAGGGCGGCATCGTTTCGACCGCCGTCGGAATGGCCTGCTACGGCCTCAAGCCGGTGATCGAGATTCAGTTCGCCGACTATATCTATCCAGGCTACGACCAGATCGTCAGCGAGGTCGCCAAGATCCGGTACCGCACCGCCGCCGAGTGGACGATGCCGATGGTCATCCGCACGCCCTACGGGGGCGGCATCTTCGGCGGCCAGACGCACAGCCAATCGCCCGAAAGCCTGTTCACGCACATCGCCGGTTTGAAGGTCGTCATTCCGTCGACGCCATACGATGCCAAGGGCCTGCTGATCGCCGCGATCGAGGACCCCGACCCTGTGATCTTCTTCGAGCCCAAGCGGATCTACAACGGCCCGTTCGACGGCCACCACGACAAGCCCGTGAAGCCCTGGGCCAAGCATCCCGCGAGCGAAGTTCCTGAAGGGCACTATACGGTCCCGATCGGCAGGGCGGCAGTCGTTCGCGAAGGCGGCGACCTCACCATCCTGGCTTACGGCACCATGGTCCACGTCGCGCTAGCGGCGGTCGAGGAACGGGGTCTCGACGCCGAGGTGATCGATCTGCGGACCCTCGTGCCGCTCGACCTCGACACCATCGAGGAGTCGGTCAAGAAGACCGGCCGCTGCCTCGTCGTCCACGAGGCGCCCCGCACGAGCGGCTTCGGCGCCGAGCTCGTCGCGCTCGTCCAGGAACGCTGCTTCTATCATCTGGAAGCCCCGGTCGAGCGCGTGACCGGCTGGGACACCCCTTACCCGCACGCTTACGAATGGGCTTATTTCCCCGGCCCGAAGCGCATGAAGAAAGCACTCGAGAAAGTGATGGCAGATTGATGGCCCGCTTCGAATTCAAGCTGCCCGACATCGGCGAAGGCATCGCCGAGGCCGAGATCGTTGCCTGGCACGTGAAGGTCGGCGACACGATCGCGGAGGATCAGCAGATCGCCGACATGATGACCGACAAGGCCACGGTCGAGATGGAAAGCCCGGTCGCCGGCAAGGTGCTGGAGCTGGCGGGCGAAGTCGGCGACCAGGTGCCGATTGGTTCGGTGCTCGCCGTGATTGAGACGGCAGGCGCGGACCGCGCCGCCGAGCCGGTCGACGACAGCAGGGAAGAGCGGCCGCTGGCCGACGGCGCGGTCGAAGCGACGCCGGAACAGGCGCAGGAAATCCCGGTGGTTGCCGTTGAAGAAGCTGCTGAAGCTCCAAAACCCGCGCCCGCGCCGCGCGTCGAGCCCGAGGTCGCGAAGAAAGAGCCGGCGACTGCCCACGTCCTCGCTTCGCCAGCGGTCCGCGCCCGCGCCCGCGACCTCGGGATCGACCTCGCTCAAGTGAAGACCGCCGGCGACCGGATCCGCCACGCCGACCTCGACGCCTATTTGCTTTACAACGGCGGCACGGTCTCCGCGCGCGGTCCTGCCGCCACGCGACCCGACGAGACGATCAAGGTCGTCGGCTTGCGCCGCAAGATCGCCGAGAACATGCAGGAGGCGAAGCGCCGAATCCCGCACTTCACCCTGGTCGAGGAATTCGATGTCACCGCGCTCGAAGAGACACGCGCGATGATGAACAAGGATCGCGGCTCAAACCCGAAGCTGACGCTGCTCCCGTTCCTCATCACGGGGATGGCGAAGGCGCTGGCCGACTGGCCGATGCTCAACGCGACCTATGACGACGAGGCCAACGTCATCACCCGCTCGGGCGCAGTGCAGATGGGCATGGCGACGCAGACCCCGAATGGGCTCATGGTCCCGGTCATCCGCAACGCCCAGGGGTTGAGCGTGTGGCAGATCGCCTCGGAAATCCTGCGCCTTTCGGAAGCCGCCCGAACAGGGAAGGCGACGCGGGAGGAGCTCAGCGGGTCGACCATCACCATCTCGTCGCTCGGCCCGATGGGCGGCATCACCTCGACTCCGGTCATCAACCGCCCCGAAGTCGCGATCCTCGCCGTCAACAAGGTCGAGGAGAAGCTCGTTCCGATCGACGGCGAGATCGAGATCAGGAAGCGCATGAACCTGTCGCTGAGCTGCGACCATCGCGTGGTCGACGGCTGGGACGCGGCCAGCTTCATGCAGACCTTGAAGGGCTACATCGAGAACCCGCTTCGGCTGCTGTCCGCCTAGGCGCGCGACTGGCGGTTCTTGCGCAGGATCGCGACGATGATCAGCGCAAACGCCGCGAGCCGGATAAGGTAGAGCGAACCGCGCTCCTCGGTCGGGATGTTCGCGAGCGCGAGAATCGCCTGCCCGATCCCGAGCAGCACGAATGCAAAAGCGAACCCGAGGAATAGCCCGTCACGAGTGCGGCTCCAGAAGCGGAGGAAGAACAAGGCGCAAATCAAAAACCCGAATGATACGGCGCCGGACAGGAAGTCGTAGAATGTCATCTCACTCCTCCTCGACTTCCCAGATGAATCCCCAGATCAAAGCCACGACCGCAGCCAGGGCGAGCAGCAGCCTCGCAAGGCGGAGGTCCAGGCTGGGGAACACCACGAGATCGAGCACCAGCGCCAGATTATTCGCGGCCAGCAGAACGAAGCAGATGCTGCTCCACAGCAGCAGCCTCGTTCTTCCGTGCCGGTAGCTACGCCCCAGCAGCCAGGCACAGACGAGGCTGGTGACAAAGCACAGTACGTAGACGATCGCCGCGAAGATATCAGTCATCCCGGCCCTTTCGCAGCCTGAAGGCGTCGGAGAAAGCAGCCGCGCTGCTCGTGCGCGCCGAGACGATCGCCCGGCGTACCTTGTCCGGCCGCGAACGGTATAGCTCCTCCGTGAGCTCGACGGAGCGTTCAACGTCAGCATTCACGGGCTGGAAGCGGATGCCTTCGGAGTCGACCGAAGCGAGACCCGCCGCGACCAGCGCGTCCAGCGCCTTGGCGACGACCAGTTCGCTCGCACGAAGGGCGGACAGCAACTCTTCGCGGGTCCAGAAGCGGCGTTCCCGCTTAAGCGCCAGCAGCAGCTCGAGCGCCCACACGGACGGAAAGCTAGCGGTTACAAAACGCAACAGGTCGTCGGAGCCGCTCACGCGCGCCGATGCCCCAGGATGACTGGCATGAGGGATCCTCTAGCCAATGAGGCTGGGAGGCATCAACCTTAGGCTGCTGTCCGCCCCGCAAGCGCGAGAGACTTACTTGTCGGGGGCGGCCGGCCCGATGGCGGAATAGGTCCAGCTGGCGATCTTCCAGCCGGTTCCCTCGTGCTTCATGACGAAGGTCATGTTGCTGGGCTCAGCCATCTTGGCGCCCTTCGCGACGAAGCGATAGGTGGTTGGGAGCACGACATAAGCGGTCGTGCCGTCGCTGGTCGCCTGGAGCGGCTTGCCGTAGTCGACCCGGCCTCCGCTGACGCCATTTTTCTTGGAATCCCTGGCATAGGCATCGAGCCAGCGCTGCGGCGAGCCGGAGCCCATCCACACGTGCGGCGCGAATTCGTCGACGATCAGCGTGTTGTCTTCCTGCGCCGCAAGCCACGCCTTGACGTCGCCGCCATTGAACTGGTCGATGACCTTGGTGATGAAGCCGGTTGCATCTTGCGCCGGCCCGGCAATTGCCGGCGCGGAAACCAGCGACGTCGAAGCTAGCGCCGCCAGGACGAGTGAAAATCGACGCATATTACGCCCCCTTTGTTCGGCCGGTCGGACGCAGACACGGGGCGCGCGGGCCGGAAGCACGCGGGACGCGGTTAGCTGCTCCCGGCCCAAAATCGAGTCAAGTGAAC
>DASSIU010000008.1:0-8335 GCA_035691585.1 Sphingomicrobium sp.
GCGGCGCGCCAATCGCCGCTTACAAAAAAGGCCGCCTCAGTGGGTGAGGTGGCCGGCCAGTTCGTCCTTCAGTCTCAGCTTTTCCTTCTTGAGGCGGTGGAGAAGGTCTTCGTCGGGATGGCTTCGATGCTCTTCTTCCTCGATGAGGGCGTGAAGAGCCTGGTGCTTCGATTCCAGTTCCTCGACCATTGCCTTGTCCATTGGTGCGGTTCCTTTCGGTCAGCTTGTCACCACTGCGTAATAAACCACGAATCTGAACATTTGTCTCCGCCCTTGTCACGGCTGGGCCCTTGCGGCGCGCTTCTCGCCGCGCGGGGCATTCTGGGGTAGGTTGAGCCGATGAATGACGATCATCCACAAGGACTGCTCGCCAACCTCAAGGCCGAGCATCGCGAGCTCGATGAGCGCATTCAGCTTCTCTCGTCGGAGCTGACCGGCGACCAACTGGAGCTGGCGCGGTTGAAGCGTCGCAAGCTTCAGCTGAAGGACCAGATTCAGATGATCGTCGACTCCAACGTTCCCGACATTATCGCCTGATTCCCTGTCCCGATCAGAGACGGACCGGCCCATCGCGATGGCCGGTCGAGGACTCAGGCGTTTTCTCGAAGGTCCGGAGGTGGCAGTGTCGATAGTGATGGACGAATCGGACATGCCCCAGCCCGAAGTGCGGATCACATCGCGGCTGGTGGACTCGCTTTATACCGAGGCGATGCTGCTGGCCGACGAGGCGCGCTCCTATTTCGATGACGCGGGCCGCGACGAGCGGTCGACTCTCGAACCCTTCGCGCGCGTCGGCTTTGCGTGCGAGTCGCTCAAGGTCACGACGCGGATCATGCACATCGTCGCCTGGCTGCTGACCCAGCGGGCGATCGAATCGGGTGAGATCCCGATGCGCGAAGGACGGCGGCCCGAGCGCCGTCTCGGCCATGCTCAGGAAAGCGACCCCGTCGTGATCGCTACCCTCCCGCCCGCGGCGCGGAAGCTGATCAACTCCAGCGCGGACCTCTATGCCCGGGTGAAACGGCTGGACGAGGGCGGCTTCGAGACGGACGTGCCGCAGAGCCCGGCACGGGCCTTGATGGGTCGCCTGGAGCGGGGCCTCGGCGGGGGCAGCTAGCCGGCGCAGATCCGCGCTTTTGCGGCCTCATATTGCTCGGCGAGCAGGCTCACGTAATCGGCAGCCGGCCGCACTCGGTCGACAACGCCGATGCCCTGGCCCGAGCCCCAGATGTCGCGCCACGCTTTGCTCTTCGATGACCCGTCCGAGCCGAACTTCATCGTGTCGAGGCTGCCGCGATCGAGCTGGTCGGGGTCGAGCCCCGAATTGATGATCGAGGACCTCAAGTAATTGCCGTGAACCCCGGTGAAGAGGTCGGAATAGACAATGTCCGCAGCCCCGCTGTCGACGATCGCCTGCTTGTATCCCTCGGGTGCGTTCGCTTCTTCCGTCGCGATGAACGGCGAGCCGACGTAAGCGAGGTCCGCGCCGGCAGCCTGGGCCGCGAGCACCGAGCCGCCGTTGGCAATCGCGCCGGAAAGGATCAGCGGACCTTCGAACCATTGCCTGATCTCCTGGATCAGCGCGAACGGCGACCATCGTCCCGCGTGCCCACCGGCCCCGGCTGCAACCGCAATGACCCCGTCGGCGCCTTTCTCGACCGCCTTTCGGGCGAAACGGTCGTCGATGACGTCGTGGAGGGTGATGCCGCCCCAGGAATGCACCGCTTCGTTGAGCTCGACGCGGGCACCCAATGACGTGATGACGATCGGCACCTTCCACTTCGCGCAGACCTGCATGTCCAGTTCGAACCGGTCATTGGAGCGGTGGACAATCTGGTTGACCGCGTAGGGCGCCGCCGGCCGTTCGGGATGCTGACGGTCCCATTCGGCCAGCGCCTCGGTGATCTCGTGAAGCCATTCATCCAGGAGCGAGGCCGGTCGGGCATTCAGGGCGGGGAAGCTGCCGACGATTCCGCTCGTGCACTGGGCGATCACCAGCTTCGGGTTCGAGACGATGAACATCGGCGAGCCGATGACCGGAATGCGCAGGCCTTCAAAAATCGGAGGAAGGCTCACAGCCCGTGATACTCGCGGTACCACTTCACGAAACGCGGGATGCCCTCGTCGATGCTCGTTTCGGGCTTGAACCCGTGATCACGCTCGATCGCGCTGATGTCGGCGAAGGTCTCTCGCACGTCGCCGACCTGCATCGGCTGTGGGTCGAGCAATGCTTTCCGGCCGGTCTCGCGCTCGAGCAGCTCCACCACGCGCATCAAATCCTCGCTGCGGCTGTTCCCGATATTGTAGAGGGCGTGCGGGCTGGTGCTTCCGCCGGCTTTCACCTGGCCATCGTCTGCCGGCGGGCCATCGAGGCAGGCGACCACACCCCGGACGATATCGTCGACATAGGTGAAGTCCCGCCGCATCTCGCCACCGTTGAACAACGGCAGCGGCTCGCCGGCGTAGAGCGCCTTGAGAAAAATCCACATCGCCATGTCGGGACGCCCCCAGGGACCATAGACGGTGAAGAAGCGCAGTCCGGTGAGCGGCAACCGGTAGAGGCTGGCATAGCTCTCGCTCAGCAGCTCGTCGGCCTTCTTGGACGCGGCGTAGAGCGAGAGCGGGTGGTCAACCCGGTCCTCGACGCGGAAGGGAAGGCTTTTGTTGCCTCCGTAAACGGATGAGGATGAGGCATAGACCATGTGACGCGCCTGGCGATGGCGTGCCAGCTCGAGCATGTTGCAGTGGCCGACCAGGTTCGACTGCACATAGGCGCTCGGGTTCTCGAGGCTGTAGCGAACACCCGCCTGCGCACCGAGATGGACGATCCCGTCGATTTGAATCGTGTCAGTAAATGCCTTGAGCGCGGCCGCGTCGGCGAAATCCACGCGCTCGAAGCTGAATCGATTGCCGAACCGCTGCTGCAGGTTGGTGAGCCGCGCCTGCTTGAGCTTGGGATCGTAATAATCGTTCAAATTATCGATGCCGACGACATCGTCCCCGCGTTCGAGCAGCGCGCGCGAGGTCGCAGCGCCAATGAACCCCGCAGCCCCCGTGACCAGAACAGCCATGGCCGTTCCTTAGGGGGTGCAGTTGGAAGCGCAAAGGCCCTAAGGCGCGCCTGTGGAGCCGAGCTGGACCTTCGCCATCGATCGAGGAGGGACGTTCACCGACGTCGTGGCGCGTGCGTCAGACGGGCGCGTGCGGATTGAGAAGCTGCTCTCGGAGAACCCAGACCAATATGACGATGCCGCGCTGGAAGCGATCCGACGCGTGCTCGCGCAGGAAGCGGGCGAAGTGGCGGAGGTGCGGATGGGCACCACCGTCGCGACCAATGCGCTGCTCGAGCGCAAGGGCGAGCGGGTTGCGCTTGCGATCACGCGGGGGTTCGGCGACGCGCTACGCATCGGCTACCAGGCACGGCCCGACATTTTCGCCCGGCACATCGTGCTTCCCTCGATGCTGTACGAGCGAGTGGTCGAGATCGAGGAGCGCATCGGCGTCGATGGTGAGGCACTCGTGCCGCTCGACGAGGTGCAGGCTCGCGAAGCCTTGCAGGCGATCCGCGACGCGGGGATCGAGGCGCTGGCGATCATCCTGATGCACGGCTGGCGCTACTCCGCCCACGAAGCGCTCCTGGCGGAGATCGCGCGCGAGCTCGGCTTCACGCAGATCTCGGTGAGCCACGAGGTCGCGCCGCTGATCAAGCTCGTGGGGCGCGGAGACACGACGGTCGTGGACGCCTACCTCTCGCCCGTGCTGCGCCGCTACGTCGATCGCGTTGCGGCGGGCCTGCCGCCTGAAACCGACTTGCATTTCATGCAGTCGAACGGCGGCCTTGCAAAGGCGACCGCCTTCCGGGGCAAGGATGCGATCCTGTCGGGTCCGGCGGGCGGCGTGGTTGGAATGGTCGCAGCCAGCGCGACACACGGAAACGAGAAGCTGATCGGCTTCGACATGGGGGGCACCTCGACCGACGTCTCGCATTTCGCGGGTCAGTTCGAGCTTGCCGACGAGAGCGTCGTTGCCGGAGTAAGAATCCGGGCGCCGATGATGCAAATCCACACCGTTGCCGCCGGCGGAGGATCGGTCTGCCACTTCGACGGGATGCGTTTTCGGGTCGGACCGGAAAGCGCCGGCGCTAATCCGGGCCCGGCCTGCTACCGGAAGGGCGGTCCGCTTACGGTCACCGATTGCAACCTGTTCCTCGGGCGCATCGATCCAGAACGCTTTCCCAAGGTCTTCGGGCCGGCGGGGGACCAGCCGCTCGACCGCGAAGCAGCCCGCAGTCGATTGCAGGAGATCGCAGACCAGCTCGGCGGCGGAAAGCGGCTTGAGGATATCGCGCGCGGTTTCCTGGACATCGCCGTCGACAATATGGCCGCCGCAATCCGAAAAATTTCGATCGCTCGCGGCCATGACGTCACGCGCTACACACTCGCCTGTTTTGGCGGCGCGGGTGGCCAGCATGCGTGCGCGGTCGCCGATGCGCTCGGGATGGAGCGTATCCTGGTCCACCCATTGGCAGGAGTGCTGTCGGCATACGGTATCGGGATCGCCGACGTGAAAGCGATCCGCGAGACAAGCTGGCTCAAACCGCTTTCGGAGAACTTCTCCGAGGCTTTGGACGAGCTGGAGGGACGTGCTCGCGACGCCCTGATTGAGCAGGGCCTTCACGGCGAGCGCATCGAACTCCTTCGGCGCGCGCGGCTACGCACCGCGGGTAGCGACACGACGATCGAAATTGCGATCGGTGCTCCTGAGCGGATGCGTGGGCAATTCGCCGACCTTCATCGACGGCGGTTCGGCTACTGGGAGGAGGATGCCGAAGTCATCGTGGATGCCCTGGTCGTCGAAGCGGTTGGAAAATCCTCCCCGGAACGGGGAGGTGGCAGCTCCAATGGAGCTGACGGAGGGGGCCCCCTCCACCATGCTGCGCACGGTCCCCCTCCCAGTTCCGGGGAGGAATTTATTGGCCCAGCGCTGATCTTCGAGCCGACCTCGACCATCGTCGTTGAGGCCGGATGGCGCGCCGACCGCGCGGACGACGGAACGCTCGTGCTCACCCGCGCCGTGCCGCTCGACCGGGCGAAGGCGATTGGGACCGACGTCGATCCGGTGCGCCTCGAGATTTTCAACAATCTGTTCATGGCCATCGCCGAGGAAATGGGCGTCGCGCTGCAGGCGACGGCGACCAGCGTCAATATCAAGGAGCGGCTCGACTTCTCCTGCGCGATCTTCGATGCCGAGGGCGCGCTGATCGCCAACGCGCCCCACATTCCCGTCCACCTCGGGTCAATGGGCGAGAGCATTCGACGGATCATCGACACGCGTGGGCAAGCGAAGGACGGCCGCGGAATCCGCCGGGGCGATGCCTATGTGCTAAACGATCCCTATCGCGGCGGAACGCACCTGCCCGACATCACCGTGATTGTGCCGGTGTTCTATCGTGAGGAAAGAACGCCATCGGCGTTCGTCGCGGCGCGCGGTCATCACGCCGACATTGGCGGGATCGCACCGGGATCCATGCCCCCCGACAGCCGAACCATCGACCAGGAAGGCGTGCTGATCGACAATGTGCTGCTCGTCGACGAAGGGCATTTCCGCGAAGCCGAGATACGTGCGCTGCTCGCTTCGGGCGAATGGCCGGCGCGCAATCCGGACCGCAACATCTCCGACCTTAAGGCGCAACTCGCGGCATGTGTCAGAGGTGCGGAGGTGCTCGCGGCGACAGCGCGCGATTACGGCGCCGAGGTGGTCGCCGCCTACATGCGCCACGTGCTCGCCAATGCCGAAGAGTCCGTCCGGCGACTGCTCGACCGCCTCGACGACGGCGAGTTCGACTATGAGATGGACAATGGCGCGCATGTCCGGGTGCGGATCAGCATCGACAAGCCGGCACGCTCGGCGACGTTCGATTTCACCGGGACCAGCGATCAGCTGCCCGACAATTTCAACGCTCCTTATTCGATCGTCCGCGCTGCATCGCTCTACGTCGTGCGGACGCTGATCGACGATGCGATCCCGATGAACGACGGGTGCTTGCGGCCGATAAAACTGATCGTTCCGGAAGGATCGATGCTCAATCCGAAATACCCGGGCGCCGTGGTCGCGGGGAACGTTGAAACGAGCCAGGTCGTGACCGACACGCTTTTCGCCGCGACGGGACGGCTGGCGCCGAGCCAGGGCACGATGAACAACTTCACCTTCGGGAATGAACGCCACCAATATTATGAGACCATCGCCGGAGGCTCGGGAGCGGGCCCCGACCATGACGGCACCGGTGCGGTCCAGACTCACATGACGAACAGCCGGTTGACCGATCCCGAGATCCTTGAAAGCCGGCTGCCGGTCAGGCTCGACCAATTCGCAATCCGCCGCGGCTCGGGCGGGCAGGGTGCGCATCATGGCGGTGATGGTGTGGTTCGCGCCGTGACCTTCCTCGAGCCGATGCGCGCGAACATCCTCGCCAACCGTCGTCGGGTGCCCCCGCGAGGGATCGAGGGAGGCTCGGACGCTCAAGGCGGGCGCAACTGGGTCGAGCGCACCAACGGCACGGTCGAAATGCTGAGCGCGACGGCTTATGCCGAGATGCGACCGGGCGACAGGTTCGTGATCGAGACGCCCGGCGGCGGCGGGTTCGGGAGGAGGGCCGAATGATCGATTATTGGCCGCTGCTCGGGATCGCGCTGGTGGTCATCGGCTTCGCGCTGAGGTTCAATCCGCTGCTCGTCGTGGCAGTGGCCGGGATCGTCACCGGCTTGCTCGGCCACATGCCCTTTCTGAAGGTGCTCGCCATCCTCGGCCACGGCTTCAACGAGAACCGCTACGTCTCGATCATCTGGATCATCCTGCCGGTCATCGGCCTGCTCGAGCGCTATGGGCTGCAGGAGCGAGCGCGCGCGCTCATCGCAAGCATCCGCGGCGCGACGACGGGACGATTGTTGATCGTTTATCTCGGTTTGCGGCAAATCATCTCCGCATTCGGGCTGACCTCGGTGTTCGGTCCTGCGCAGACGGTGCGGCCGCTGCTCGCACCGATGGCGCTGGCGGCGGCGGAGAAGGACCATGGCGAGCTCGACGAAGAGACCGTCGAGCGGATCAAGGCCATGTCCGCCGCGACCGACACGGTCGGGCTGTTCTTCGGCGAGGACATTTTCCTGGCGGTCGCGTCGATCCTTTTGATTCAGGCGGCGCTGGCGGGCTTCGGAATCCAGCTGACTCCGTTCCAGCTCTCGGTCTGGGCGATCCCAAGCGCGATCTGTGCGTTCCTGATCCACGGCGCTCGGCTGCTGCTGCTGGATCGCAGATTGAGGGCGGGGACCAAGACATGATCAACCTCCATTGGTTGTACATTCTTGCTGGTGCGGTGTTCGCCGGATTCGCGCTCGGAAGCGCCCGGGATGCTGCGAACGCCAAGCGGCTCGGCAATGTCGCGCTCTGGAGCCTTCTCGCCATCAGCTTCTGGTTCGGCGATTTGCTCGGCGATCTTGGAAACGGAGTGCTGGTCCTGGCGCTGGTCGCGATCGCAGGGCTCCACTTGCTCGGCCGCGCTGCAGGCGAGACGACCAGCGTCGAAGAGCGCGAACAGCTTTCGGAACGCCATGGCAACAAGCTCTTTCTCCCCGCGCTCATCATCCCCTTCACCGCCTTCGTGGGGACACTGCTCTTCAGCTATACGCCGCTGAAATCGATCGACCTGATCGACCCCAAGTCGGTGACCCTGGTGCTGCTCGGTTGCGGAGTGCTCCTTGCGTTGATCGTTAGTTACGCATGGCTCAAGCCCCCTGCGCTTTCGGCCATCGACGAAGGAAGCAGGCTCGCGAACTCGATCGGCTGGGCGATGGTCCTGCCGCAGATGCTTGCGTCGCTCGGAGTCATCTTCGCGGCGGCGGGGCTCGGGACCACGATCGGCGCCCTGGTCGGCGCGATCATCCCGCACGGGAGCGTCTTCCTTGCCGTGTTGCTCTACGGCTTCGGAATGGTCATTTTCACGATGATCATGGGCAATGCCTTTGCCGCTTTCCCGGTGATGGTCGCGGCGATCGGCATTCCCATCTTGATTCACGCCGATGGCGGTAACCCGGCGGTGATCGGGGCCGTCGGAATGCTGACCGGTTTTTGCGGGACGCTGATGACGCCGATGGCGGCCAACTTCAACATCGTGCCGGCGGCGCTGCTTGAGCTGAAGAGCCAGTATGCAGTGATCCGGATGCAGGTCGCGACAGCAATCCCTCTATTCATCGCCAACATCCTGATCCTGTACATCGCGGGGTTCCACTTGTGACGACTCTCGATCCGCCGTTTGCATCGAAGCTGGCGCAGATCGCTCTTG
>DASSIU010000009.1:0-2860 GCA_035691585.1 Sphingomicrobium sp.
CCGCGGCCGCTAGAGGCGACATATAAAGCTTTCCTTATATCTTTAAATCCGGGGAATTCGCTCACTTATGCGCAGCTCGTACCTGTTCACTTCCGAATCGGTTTCCGAAGGCCACCCCGACAAGGTCGCCGACCAGATTTCCGATGCGATCGTCGACTTGTTCCTGTCGAAGGACCCCGAGGCGCGTGTCGCCTGCGAGACCATGACGACCACCAATCGAGTCGTTCTGGCCGGCGAAATCCGCGGGCAGGACATCATGGATCAGGATGGCAATTGGGCGCCCGGTGTCCGCGAAGAGATCGAGGAAGCGGTGCGCGGAGTCGTCAAGCGCATCGGTTACGAACAGGACGGCTTTCACTGGGACCGTTTCGATTTCTCGAACCATCTCCACCCGCAGTCGGCGCACATCGCGCAGGGCGTCGATGCCAATGACAACAAGGACGAGGGCGCGGGCGACCAGGGCATCATGTTCGGCTTCGCCTGCGACGAAACCCCCGACCTCATGCCGGCGGCGCTCGATTACAGTCACAAGATCCTCGCCGAGATGGCCTCCGACCGTCACAGCGGCGCCGCGCCCTTCCTCGAGCCCGACGCCAAGAGCCAGGTGACGCTGCGCTTCGAGGACGGCAAGCCCGCAAAGGCGACGGCGATCGTGGTTTCGACCCAGCACAAGCCCGGTTACGATCGGGGTGAAAAGCAGGCCGAGCTCCATGCCTATGTCAAGGATGTGGTCGCCCGCGTGATGCCGAGGCATTTGCTCGGCAACGAAACCGTCTACCACATCAACCCGACCGGCAGCTTCGAGATCGGCGGCCCAGACGGAGACGCGGGAGTCACCGGGCGCAAGATCATCGTCGACACCTATGGCGGTGCCGCGCCCCACGGCGGCGGCGCTTTCTCAGGGAAGGACCCGACCAAGGTCGATCGCTCAGCCGCCTATGCCGCCCGCTATCTCGCCAAGAACATTGTGGCCGCGGGCCTTGCCAAGCGCTGCACGATCCAGCTCGCCTACGCGATCGGCGTCAGTGAGCCGCTGTCGCTTTACGTCGACACCCACGGCACCGGGACGGTCGGCGACGACGCAATCGAGCAGGCGATCGGGCGCATCGGCAAGCTCGGGCGCCTGACCCCGCGGGGGATCCGTACCCACCTCGGCCTCAACAAGCCGATCTACCAGCCGACTGCCGCCTACGGCCACTTCGGCCGGAAAGCCGAGGGCGATCACTTCCCGTGGGAGCGCGTGGACCTGGTCGACGACCTCAAGACCGCGCTGGCTGCCTAGTCTTCGACCCCGATGCCATGGCGGAAGACTAGGTCTCCGCCCTTCCAGCCGCTGTAGAGCAGGATCAGCACGACCACGCCTGACAGGATCACTCCTGTAGAGGCGATGAAGTCGGGGTTGTTGAGGCGCAGGATCAGGTTCACCAGCTCCACAACCACGGCGGTGACGTTGGCGAGCATATGCTTGACCGCGTCGGCGCCCTGGATTCGCTTGTCGCCGAGGAAGTCGGTGAGGCCGGCGACCGCGGCGAGCGCCGCAAACCCCAGGCCGATCGCGAGCAGCCAATGGGTCGCCGTCGCCCAGCCGGGACTGCGGTTCTGGATATAGATGATGTCGGCAACGAAGTTGAGCACGAAGCAGACGATGGGGAACGAGACCAGCATCGGATGGATCGGGTGACCGCCTATCTTGGCGGTGCTGTGCGGGTGGCCGTGCGGCCCTTCGTGAATCGTCGCCATTTGGGCTCTCCTCCTGTCGTTTTGCGTGGACAACGCACGGGGTTAGAGGGCGTTGCCAATGACTGCGTTCAAGTCTGGGGACCCACTGACGCTCAACCGGCTCTACGGCCGGGCGAGCGGGCACAAGCTGCGCAAGGGACAACAGGAACTTGTCGATCGCCTGCTCCCGGCGCTCGAGGTCCCTTCTGAAGGCGAAATCACCGCGGAGCGCCTGTTCGGCGAAGACCGCCCGCTCCACTTTGAGATCGGCTTCGGCTCGGGCGAGCATCTGGCCGACCGCGCGGACATGCTGCCCGATCATGGCTTCATGGGCGCTGAGCCCTTCCTCAATGGCGTTGCGACGGCGCTGGGCCACATTCGCGACAAGCATCTCGCCAACGTGCGCTTGTGGCGCGGAGACGCGCTCGAGGTGATGCAGCGGGTGCCGAATGGTTCTCTGAGCTTCCTCTATCTCCTCCACCCCGACCCCTGGCCCAAGGCGCGCCACGCCAAACGACGGATGGTGAATGACGGTCCGGTCGATCTGTTCGCAACCAAGCTAAAGCCGGGCGGCGAATTCCGCCTCGCCACCGATGATCCGACCTATCTCAGCTGGTCGCTGATGATCATGCAGCGCCACGCCCAACACTTCGAATGGTTGGCCGAGCGGCCGGCGGATTTCCTCGAACCGTCAGGTGGCTGGATCGAGACCCGCTATGGAGCCAAATCGCGCCGCGAAGGTCGTCGTCCCTATTACCTGCGCTATCGCCGCGCTTGAAGGGGCGGAGTGAGCCGCAACAGCCGCGCCCCGGACTCGTCCTCGAGCAGATAGATCGCGCCATCGGGGCCCTCGCCGACCCAGCGGATACGCTTGCCCATGTCCCACCGGTCCGCCTTTTGCGCATTGTCGCCGTTGAAGGTCACGCGGATCAACGCCTTGCCCGAAAGCGCGCCGATGAAGCCGCTGCCCTTCCATTGCGGGAACAGCTTGCCGTCGTAGATCAGCAAGCTGCTGGGCGAGATCACCGGGTTCCAGGACAACTTCGGCGCTTCCAGGTCCGGCCGGCTGGAATGCGGAGGGATGGGATTGCCATCATAATTCTTGCCGTTGGAGACCAGTGGCCAACCATAATTGCGGCCG
>DASSIU010000010.1:0-2737 GCA_035691585.1 Sphingomicrobium sp.
CCCCGGTTCGAACTCCAGCTCGAGCCGTTCGACCAGCACGATATTGTGGATGGCGAGCTGCCTCAGCATGCGAGGGCCGCCCGCAGGTTCAGGCCTTCCGCGCGGACGCCCGGCGGTTGACCTGCCTGTTCTCCTGGCCAAGCAGTTTCAGCGATTGCCTGTACCAGAAGCTTTCGGGGTAATTGCGGCCGAGCACCGCTCCCGCCTTCTGCGCTTCCTCCGGCACGCCGAGCGCGAGATAGCATTCGACCAGCCGCTCAAGCGCTTCGGGCGTCTGGGTGGTCGTCTGATACTGGTCGACGACGGTCCGAAAGCGGTAGGTGGCGGCGAGCCATTGGCCGGATCGCTGGTAGAAGCGGCCGATCTCCATCTCCTTGCCGGCAAGGTGATCGTTGATCAGGTCCATCTTGAGGCGCGCGTCGGCCGCATATTTCGAATCCGGATAGCGCCGGATCAGCTCGCCGAAGGCGTCGGACGCCTGCTGGGTCGTTGTCTGGTCGCGGGTGACCTCGTCGATCTGCTGATAATAGCTCATGCCGATGAGGTACTGGGCATAAGGCGCTTCGGCGTTGCCGGGGTGGATCGTGATGAATCGCTGCGCCGAGCTGATCGCGTCGGTGTATTTCTTGCCGAGATAGTAATTGAACGCGCTCATCAGCTGCGCGCGGCGCGCCCAGATCGAGTAGGGATGCTGGCGCTCGACCTCGTCGAACAACTTGGCCGCTTGCTCATAGTCGCCCTGGTCCATCGACTTCTTCGCGGCATTGTAGAGCGAGCTCACGTCACGGGCGACGTAGCCGGTATCGAGCTTGTTCTTGTTGCCGTGCGCGCAGCCGGCGAGCGGGACGACCGCGGCGGCGGCGAGGAGCAGGGCAACAGGACGGTTGAGCTTCAGCATGGGGACCTCATTAGCGCGGGCTCCGGGGGAGGCCAAGGCGGGTTTGGGCGGGGAGAGCTTGGCCTTCGCTGAACGGCGATGTCACGCCGTCTGCGGCGCTGCTTCGTCCTTCTCGTCGGCCTTGAGGAAGCTGTCGGGCTGGACGCCGAGCCACACCAGCACCGGCGCGGAAATGTAGATCGACGAATAGGTGCCGATCAGCACGCCGAGGAAAATGGCGATGGCCAGGCCGAAGATCACCTGCGGGCCGATCAGCATCAAGATGCCAAGCGCAATCAGCACCGTCAGCGAGGTGACGACCGTCCGCGCCAGCGTCTCGTTCAGCGAGAGGTTGAGCAGCGGCAGGATCGCCATCTTGCGGTACTTGCGCAGATCCTCACGGATGCGGTCGTAGATCACGACCGTGTCATTGAGCGAATAGCCGACGATGGTCAGGAAGGCGGCGACGACGTTCAGGTCGACCGGGAGTCGCGTGAAGGCGAAGAAGCCGAGGGTCATCGCGATGTCATGCGCCAGCGTCAGCAAGGCCCCGACGCCGAACTGCCATTCGAAGCGGAACCAGATGTAGATGGCGATCCCAAGCATCGCGAAGGCGATCGCCAGGGCACTATTGTCGGCCAGCTCCTCGCTAACCTTGCCCGATACCGATTCGCCGGCGTCGACGCGGGCGCCCGGATATTGCTGCGGGATGGCCGCGCGCAACTTGCTGACTTCCGTGTTCGATGCACTTTCCGGACCCGGCGGCTTGGGCAGCCTGACCTGATAGGTGCGGTCGTTGCCCAGCGCCTGAATGCTCGCTTCACCGACGCCGAGGCGATCGACGCGGGCTCGCAGGTCGTCGATGTGAACGGACTGCGTAAACTCGACCCGCACCACCTCGCCGCCGACGAAATCGATGCCGAGGTTGAGCCCGCGATAAAAGGTGAAGGCGATCGATGCCGCGGTGGCGATGATCGACAGCACCAGCGCGAAATTGCGCCAGCGCATGAAGTCGAGGTTGGTGTTCTCAGGAACGAGCTTCAGCAGCTTCATGGATGACGCCTCAGATATGCAGTTCGCGCGGACGCGTGCGCCGGATCCACAGCGCGACCAGCATGCGGGTGAAGTAAACCGCGGTGAAGACGGAGGTGACGACGCCGATCATCAGCACGACCGCGAAGCCGCGCACCGGACCGGAACCGAAGTAGGCCATGATCGCCGCCGAGATGACGTGGGTGACGTTCGCGTCGAAAATTGCACGGAACGCCTCTCGATATCCCGTCTCCACCGCATCGAGCAGCCGTCGCCCGCGCCTGATCTCCTCGCGGATGCGCTCGTTGATCAGCACGTTGGCATCGACCGCGGCGCCGATGGTCAGGATGAAGCCGGCGATTCCAGGCAGGGTGAGAGTCGCGTTGAACACTGCCATGATGCCGAGGATCAGGAACGCGTTCACGACCAGCGCGATGTTCGCATAGACCCCGAAGCGGCCGTAGGTCACCAGCATGAAGACGATCACGCAGAGGACCGAGACGACGGCTGCAATCGCGCCCTTGTGGATCGAGTCCTGGCCCAGCTCGGCGCTGACGGTGCGCTCCTCGATCACGTTCAGCTTCACCGGCAGCTTGCCCGACGCCAGGCTGACCGCGAGATCGTGCGCGCTCTGGACGGTGAAATTCCCGGTGATGTTCGCGCGGCCGCCAAGGATCGGCTCATTGATGTTCGGCGCCGAGAGAACCTTGTCGTCGAGGATGATCGCGAACGGCTTGTTCACATTCTCCTGCGTCGCGCGGGCAAAGCGGCGGGCGCCCGCTGTGTTGAAGGTGATGTCGATGTCCGGGCGGCCGTCCTGATCGAAGC
>DASSIU010000011.1:0-11138 GCA_035691585.1 Sphingomicrobium sp.
GGGGTCTATCGCATGCAGGATGCGCGCGGCGACGTGCTTTACGTCGGCAAGGCGCGGGTGCTGAAGAACCGCGTGACCAACTATACTCAGGTCACCAAATTGCCGAAGCGGTTGCAACGGATGGTCTCCCAGACGCGGTCGATGACGATCGTCACGACCAGGACCGAGGCCGAGGCGCTGCTGCTCGAGGCGCAGCTGATCAAGCGCTTCCGGCCGCCCTACAACGTGTTGCTTAGGGACGACAAAAGCTTCCCGTTCATTCTTCTGCGCGAAGATCACGAATTCCCGCGCATCCAGAAGCACCGCGGCGCGCGACGGATCAAGGGGCAATATTACGGTCCGTTCGCAAGCGCGGGATCGGTCACTCGGACGCTTAATGCCCTTCAGAAGCTGTTTCTCCTAAGAAGCTGTTCGGACAGCTTTTTTGCGAATCGCTCACGCCCTTGTCTCTTGTACCAGATCAAGCGCTGCTCGGCGCCGTGCGTGGGGCGGATCAGCGACGAGGATTATGGCGAGCTGGTCGGTGAGGCGAAGGAATTCCTCGCGGGCAAGTCGACCGGTGTTCAGTCCCGTCTCTCGCGGCTGATGGCCCAGGCGGCTGAGAAGCAGGATTACGAGTTGGCCGCGGTTTACCGCGACCGGCTTCGCGCCCTGACCTACATCCAGGGCAGCCAGACGGTACATGCGGAGGGTCTCGGCGATGCCGACGTATTCGCGCTCGCCTGCAAGGCGGGGGTGATGTCGATCCAGGCCTTCTTCATCCGGGGCGGGCAGAATTGGGGGCACCGCGCTTTTTTCCCGGCGCATACCAATGACGTGCCGGAAGCCGAGGTTTTGTCGACCTTCCTGGTCCAGTTCTACGAGGACATGCCGCCACCGCGGCGGATCCTCGTTGACCGCCAGGTGGTTGACTGCGAACTCCTCGAGGAGGCGCTGTCGGTGCGAGCCGAGCGCAAGGTCGCGATCGAAATCCCGCAGCGCGGTCCCCGGCGCAGGCTGCTGGAGCAGGCCAAACGCAATGCCGAAGAGGCGCTCGACCGGCACCTCGCCGAGACCACGACCCAGGGCAAGATTCTGCGCGAGCTGGCGGATACGTTCGAGCTCGGCGACGTCCCTAAGCGCATCGAGGTTTATGATAACAGCCACATCATGGGCACCAATGCGACCGGCGCGATGATCGTCGCCGGCCCCGAGGGCTTTCGCAAGAACAACTATCGCAAGTTCAACATCAAACGGCCGGAGACCAAGCCCGGAGACGATTTCGCGATGATGCGCGAAGTGCTGGAACGGCGTTTTGGCAAGCTGGAGAAGGAAGATCCCGACCGGCAGAGCGGCGAATGGCCCGATCTGTTGCTGATCGACGGCGGCAGAGGACAGCTGTCCGCCGTCTGCGAGGTGATGGAGGACATGGGGATCCATGACGTGCCGGTGGTCGGCGTTGCCAAGGGGCCGCACCACGGCCGCGAGGGGCGGGAAATGTTCCATCTTCCAGGAGGCCGCGAAATCACTCTTCCGACCAACTCGGCTTTATTGTTCTATCTCCAGCGGTTGCGCGACGAAGCTCACAGGTTTGCGATCGGGACGCACCGGGCCAAACGCGCCAAGTCGCTCACCACGTCGACGCTCGACGAGGTTCCCGGCATCGGCCCCAACCGCAAGCGCGCGCTGCTGATGCATTTCGGCACGGCGCGAGCGGTGAAGGGCGCTGCGCTCGAGGATCTCGAGAAAGCACCCGGCATCAGCCGGACTATGGCGGGGCAGCTCTATGATTATTTCCACCCGCGCGGATGAGAGCCGAGACTCAAGCGATCGTCTGTGCGCTGCGCAGTCACGGCGAGCATGGTGGGGTGGTCCGTCTGATGACTCCGGACCAGGGGCTCCTCGCTGCCTACGTCCGGGGCGCGCGCGGTCGGCGGATGCGGCCATTGCTCATCCCAGGCAACGTCGTCCAGGCCCAGCTTTCCGCCCGCACCGAAACGCAGCTTCCCCAAGCCACGATCGAACTGGTTCATAGCCGTGGACCCCTGCTCTCCGAACCTCTGCCGGCGGCTGGGATCGAATGGGCGGCTGTGCTGACCGCGACCGCGCTTCCGGAGGGCCAGCCGTATCCGCGGCTTTATCAGGCGCTCGAAGGCTTGCTCGATGCGATCGAGGCTGCGCCGTCGGCGAGCGGGTGGGGCGCGGGGTTGGTGCGCTACGAGCTGCTTTTGCTCGCCGAGCTCGGCTTCGGACTCGACCTCGACCGTTGCGTCGTTACCGGCAACAACGACAATCTCGTCGCAGTCAGTCCCAAGTCGGGGCGCGCCGTCAGCGCGACGGAAGCGGAGCCTTATGCCGGCAAGCTGCTGCCGCTTCCTGCCTTCGTTCGCGAAGGGGGCCACGCCTCGTGGACGGAGATCTCGCAGGGGCTCGATCTAACAGGGCACTTCCTCCTTCGCGACGTTATTACCGATCGTTCAAGGCCAATCGCCGAGGCGCGGAGCCGTCTCGCCGAACGGTTGCGCCGCGCGGGTGGTCTCGCCTAGGCTCCGCATCGTGACCACCGACACGCTTGCCATGCTGTTTCCAAACCTCGCCGTGACCCGGGACATCGCAGTTCGGGTGGCCGTGAGCTTTCTCGCCGAGCAATCGGATCCGTCCACCAACCGCTGGTTCTGGTCCTATCACGTGCGCATCGAGAATGGCTCGCAAGTCGCGGTCCAGTTGCTCTCGCGCAGCTGGACGATCATCGACGGCCGCGGCACCGTCCACGAAGTCATGGGCGAGGGGGTCGTCGGCGAAATGCCGTTGATCGCGCCGGGCGCCAGCTTCGATTATGTTTCCGGCTGCCCCCTGGACACGCCGGCTGGTGCGATGAGCGGAACGTACCGGATGGTCGACGAGGACGGCTCGGCGTTCGATGTCGAAATTCCGCGCTTCCAGCTGCTCAGCGCCTAGGAGCCTGTGACGCGGAGAACGATCGTCCTGTCGGCCAACAGCGACTGGAACATTGCGAATTTTCGATCCGGGTTGATCCGGGCACTTCGCGGCGCGGGCTACGAGCTCGTCGTTGTCGCTCCCCAAGACCCGGCTGCCGACGCCCGAATGCGTGAGCTCGAGATCGAGCAAATCCCGATCCGGATCGAACGTTCGGGCCTCAACCCCTTGGAAGACCTCAAGCTGCTGCTCCGCTATCGCATCCTTCTCAAGCGCATCCGGCCGGTCGCCTACCTCGGCTACACGATCAAGCCCAACGTCTATGGCTCCTGGGCGTCGGCATCGCTCGGGATACCAGCGATTCCCAACGTCAGCGGGCTAGGCACCGCGTTCATCCGCAATGGTCCCCTGCAGCGGATCGTCACAAGACTTTATCGCATCGGTTTCCGGCGCGCACCGGCGGTCTTCTTCCAGAATGACGAGGATCGACGCCTGTTTGTCGAGCGTCGGCTGGTGCGCCCCGAACAGACCAGGCTGCTTCCCGGGTCCGGTGTGGACCTCGACCATTTCAGCGCCGCACCTCAAGCGGGCGGTCCAGCCACCTTCCTGCTGGTCGGCCGGCTGCTGCGCGACAAGGGCATCGGGGAATTCGTCGAGGCCGCGCGGCTCCTTCGCGACGATTTACCCGAAGCGCGGTTCCAGCTGCTCGGCCCGATCGATGAGCAGAATCGGACCGCAATTAGCCGGCGGGAGGTCGACACATGGGTTGATGACGGCCTCGTCGAATATCTTGGCGCGACCGACGATGTGCGACCGTTCATTGCGGGTGCGACGGCAATTGTGCTTCCCTCCTATCGCGAAGGACTGCCGCGCTCGCTGCTCGAGGGAGCTGCCATGGAACGGCCCCTGATTGCGACCGATGTGCCAGGTTGCCGCGATGTGGTGGAGAATGGCGCGAATGGGTACCTCTGCATCGTGCGTGATGCGTCCTCGCTGGCGGGTGCGATGAAACGACTGGCGGAGTTGCCCGCCGAGAGGCGCATTGCCATGGGTCGGCAAGGACGGCGGATGGTCGAGGAGCGGTTCAGCGAGGAAATCGTCATCCGCGCCTATCTCGATGTTCTTGCGACGTTGAATCCGGTCTAGGATCGGAAGCCAATGCTCGGTTTTTCCTCTCGACGCCAAGGCGAACCCGTTGGGGCGCGCGGCTACCGGGCCTATGTCGTCGGCGATATCCACGGCCGGCTCGATCTCCTTGAGGACCTACTGGCGAAAATTCATGCCGAGCTTCAGCATAAGCCGGCGCCCAAGACCTTGTTGGTGTTCGTCGGGGACCTGATCGACCGCGGCCCAAGTTCGGCGCAGGTGCTCGAGCGGCTGCGCACCTACCGACGTCCGGGAATCCGGCCGGTCTTCATCCTGGGCAATCACGAGGAAGTCCTGTTGAGAATCCTGCGTGGGGAGGCGCAGCTCATCACCAAGTGGCGATGGTTTGGGGGTTCCGAGTGCCTTGAGAGTTATGGCGCCGACCCCGAAGTCCTCGGTCGCTTGAGCGACGAAGATGCGCTCGCGGTCGTCCGGAATGCCGTTCCCAAAGAGCATATCGAATTCCTCGAAAGCTTTGTCGATAGCTGCCGTTTCGGCGATTACCTCTTCGTCCATGCCGGAATCCGCCCGGGGATCGAACTCGATCAGCAGGAGCAATCGGATTTGCGCTGGATTCGCGAGCCATTCCTTCTGGATGACAGTGATCACGGCTTCATCGTCGTTCACGGGCACACGATTTCCAGGGACGTCGAGGAGCGGCCGAACCGGATCGCCATCGACACCGGGGCCTATCGAACGGGCGTGCTCACCGCCTTGGGCATCGAGGGGCAGCATCGCTGGCTGCTCGACACTCGCCTTTCTCCTGAACGGACGGCAGGCGGCAATTGATTTGAGGCGAGTGCGGGAATAGGCGTTGTGGTCCGAATTTCGTCGACTATGGTTGTCGCGAGCCAATGCGAGGAGCGGTCGTGTGTCGTTGGTAACGCCCCGTCGCCTGTTCATCCTGCTCTCCATCGCCGGAGCGATCGGCCTGTCCGCATGCGCGGACACGCGTGGCGGGTCGATTCCTTATGACAAGCCGCTCGCCGCCCCTGACGAGGTGAAGTTCCAGACGCTCGAGACCAACTACAAGATCGCGCCGATGGACAAGCTGGGGATCAAGGTCTTCAAGATGGACGACCTGTCCGGGGATTATGACGTGGACCTCGCCGGGAACATCTCGCTTCCGCTGATCGGGCAAATCCAGGCGGCAAACCTTACGACTGCCCAGCTCGACGATGTGCTGACCCAGCGGCTCGGTGCCAAATACCTCGAACATCCGGACATCAGTGTCGCGATCAAGTCATCGACCGCGCATGTCGTGACGGTTGACGGGGCCGTTCGCGAGGGCGGTTCCTTCCCGGTCCCCGGTCCGATTTCGCTGATCCAGGCTGTGGCGATGGCCAAGGGTACGACCGAGGATGCAAACGCACGCCGCGTCGCCGTTTTCCGGACGATCGGCGGTCAGCGGCAGGCCGCTGCCTTCGACCTGACCTCGATCCGAAGGGGGGCGGCGGCCGATCCGCAAATCTATCCGGGCGATATCATCGTCGTGGATGGGTCGAGTGTGAAGGCCAAGGAGAAACAGATTCTCCAGAGCATACCGCTTCTGGCACTGTTCGGGCCGTTGGGACTTTAGGCTGACGTCAGGCACCTCACTGGAGGCAGGGGCAAGTGAACACGAGCATCACCGTCAGGAACGAGGGCCAGTGGCCGATCGCGCCTTATCCCGTCGATGCCGCGCGTCCGGGTGTCGGACACCGCAGCTATTCGGCGGCATCGGTGCTCGATTTTGCAACCCTCATGCGCATCCTGCACCATTGGCGGTGGCTGGTGCTTGGCGCGATCGGAGTCGGTCTGGCTTTGGCGATGCTCGCCACGCTTCTGACAAGGCCGGTTTATCGTGCCTATGTCACGCTAGAGGCCAACCCCCCGGCGGTTGCGGTCAGCGACGAGCAGTCACGCCAGCAAGATATGCAGGCGAGCAACACCTTCGACTTCGTTGCGACGCAGGTCGGCCTGCTTGGAAGCCGGGCGGTCGCGGAGCGTACCGCGCAAGAGCTCAACCTTGCCAATAATCCAGACGTCGTCGGACAGGGGGCGGAGGCGTCACAGCGCCTGAACGCGGCGACGAGTATCGTCCAGGGCGGTTTGAAAGTGACCGCGCCGGAGACGGGGCAGTTGATCAAGTTCAGCTACGATTCGACCTCGCCCCAGCTGGCCGCGCTGGTCGCCAACGGCATTGCCGACAGCTTCATCAACACCTCTCTCCAGCGCCGGTATGAGGCATCTGCCTACGCCCGCAATTTCCTCGAGCGCCAAATCAACAAGACTCGTAGCGACCTCGAGAAGTCCGAGCGGGCGGTTGTCGCTTATGCCCAGCAGCAGGGGATCATCACCACCGGAAGCGGCGGCGTAGGTCCCGACGGGAAGCCCATCAGCGGAAGCGATACCAACTCGCTGCAGGGCGAGTCGCTGGTGCAGCTCAACCAGGCCTTGGGCGCGGCAACCGCGCGGCGAGTCGCTGCGGAAGGCGCCTACCGGGAGGCGCTGGCCACTGGTCCGACGAGCGAGGAGAACAACAGCGTTCTGCCGCTTCGGCAGGAGCTGGCCAAGCTGCAGGCGGACTATCAACAGAAGCGTGAGTTCATGAAGCCGGAGCACCCCGAAATGCTCAGCCTTCAGTCTCAGATCGACGAGCTGAAACGCCAGATCGCGGCTCAGTCATCGCAGGCGTCCTCAGGCAGGATCAACGGTCTGCTCGCCGATTACAAGGCGGCCCTTTCGGCCGAGGAATCGCTGCGGTCGAAGGTGGCGGGCTTGAAGGGCGACGTGCTCAACCTGCGGGGACGAAGCATCCAGTACACGATCCTCCAGCGCGAAGTGGACACGAACCGAAGCCTCTATGATGCACTACTGCAGCGCTACAAGCAGATCGGAGTGGCGGGTGGAGTGGGAATGGCCCCCGTTTCGATCGTCGATCGAGCGCAGGTACCGGGCCTTCCTTTCAAGCCGAAGCTTTTCCTGAACCTTTTGCTCGGATTTGGCCTCGGCCTGGTCGCCGGCATCGCCGGGGCCGTCGGTCTCGAGTTCATCAACGACACCATCAAGAGTCGCGAGGATGTCCGCAAGAAGCTTGCAATGTCCTGCCTCGGCACTGTGCCTCGGACATCCGCGAAGGATTCGTTCGTCGATGACCTCAAGAACCCGACCTCGATAATTTCGGAGGCCTATTCCGCGATCGTCGCCGCGCTCCGATTCAGCACCGAGGAAGGAACGCCGAAGGTCCTCCTGGTCACCAGCACCCGCTCCAGCGAAGGCAAGTCCTCTTCGGCGCTCGCGATCGCGCAGAACTTTGCCCGGCGCGGGCGGCGTGTTCTCCTAATCGATAGTGACCTTCGCAAGCCGGCATTCAAGACGGCCAACGATCGGATCGGACTGAGCAAACTGCTGACCACCGAGGACAGGGTCGAGGACCATATAGTCGAAACCCAGCATCAGAACCTGTGGTTGCTGCCGAGCGGTCCGCTTCCTCCAAATCCAGCAGACCTTCTCTCGACCGGTCGAATTCGCAAGATCATCCACGAGGCCAGGGAAAGCTTCGAACTCGTCGTTCTCGACGGACCGCCAACACTCGGCCTTGCCGATGCGCCGCTGCTCGCTGCGGCAGCCGGAAGCGCGATGTTCGTGATCGAGAGCGGGAAGACCCGGACGCGATCGGCGATCGAGGCGCTGAACCGGCTCGAAGCGACTGGTACTCGGATCGTGGGAGCTGCATTGACCAAATCGGAAGAAAGCTCGGTCGGCTATGGCCGTTACGGCTATGGCTATGGCTACGGCTATGGTGCGAAGGGCCGCATCAACAAGACCGAAATCCTGATGATTCCGCAGGGCAGTGAAACGAGCCGAGCGGAGGAAGACGCCTGAAGGGGTCGTTGGCCGGGGCGGGGCGGCCATGATCGGCAGGATGGTCGTGGTCGCTGCAGCCGCGGCACTCGTCGCCGTCCAGGTCGTTCGCAACGCCGCTGTGGGGGCGCTTGCATCCGCGAAACCCGAAGCCGCCGCTCAATTCTGGAGCGGGCATCCGGGGACGGAAATCGCGACCGCGATGACTCAGATTGCCACCTCCGCTCGACTCCACCGGGCTGTACCCCCCGAAGTGTTCGCGGACATGCGCGATGCGGCAGACAAGGAGCCGCTGGCACCGGAGCCTTATCTCGTCCGCGGGGTACAGGCGGAGCTGACGGGCGATGGCGCTCGGGCCCAGGAGGCATTCGAGGCGGCGCAGTGGCGCGATCCCCGATCGCTTCCGGCGGCTTACTTCCTTGCTGATCGTTACTTCCGGACCGGCGATGTCGCTCGCGGTCTTGCGCAGGTCGGCGCGCTCGCGCGTCTTGCGCCCAACGGCAACATAACCGTTGCGCCCTACCTTGCGGCCTACGCCCGCAACCCCGCAAATTGGCCAGCGCTCCGCACCATGTTTCGAGCCAATCCGGCGGTTGCCAACTCGACCCTGCTCGCGCTCTCGTCGAACATCGCAACAGCCCCGGCGGCACTGGCCCTCGCTGATCCGCGAGAGAAAGTGGAGGACGCCTTTTGGCTCGGGCCCCTGATCAACACGCTAGTCGGCGCCGGCCAATATGCGAGGGCGCATCAAGTCTGGGAGCGGACGACGGCTGCCGGAACCGCGACGGGGCAGCTCATTTATGACGCGTCATTCAGCGACAAGAAGGCACTCCCTCCATTCAACTGGGCGCTGACCTCGTCTGGAATCGGGTTTGCCGAACGGCAAGCCGGCGGGCGCCTTCACCTGGTCTTCTATGGCCAGGAGGATGGCATCCTCGCGAGCGAGCTGCTGACGCTGGCGCCGGGAGCCTATCGCCTATCCATGCAGCTTGCCGGCGACCCTGCGCGTGCGCGGGTCCTCAACTGGTCGATCTGGTGCGATGGCGCCGATGCGCCGATCGCTTCGACCACTCTAGAGTCGGCGGCACGCGGGTGGCAGTTCAGTGTCCCGATCAATTGTCCCGCGCAATGGCTGAAACTCTCAGGCGCTTCGGGTGACCTGCCGCAACAGGCGGAAGCGACCATCAGCCACCTCAAGCTCGAACGGGTGACCAGTGGCACCTAGTCCGGCGAAAAGTGCGGTCGCGCCCGCCTATCTCTTCTGCTGCTTGGTGCTTGGAGGGAGCGCCCAGGGAATCTGGCAGAACATGCTCCTGCAGCTTCTTGGACTGGCAATCACTGCCTGGGCAGCCGCCGAATCCTCAGAGGAGCCGCTCCCTGGGCCGTCGCGCAGGCTGCTTCTTCTGGTGATCGCGGGAGTCGCCGTGGTTGCACTCCAACTGGTGCCGCTGCCCCCATCCATCTGGGCGCACGGGGTGCGACTCCGCCTGGCGCACGATTATCGGCTGCTCGGTCAGCCGGCCCCTTGGTTGCCGATCTCGCTCACGCCCTATGGGTCGCTAAGCACCTTGCTGTGCATCATTCCGCCGTTGGCGATGTTCTGCGCCATAGTCCGACTGAAGGCTTTTCGACCGAGCTGGCTTGCGGCGGCACTGATCGCCGGCGCCATTGCCGGCATCATGCTCGGCGCGCTTCAGGTCGCCGGCGCTGGCCGGAGCTTGCGGTGGTACTTCTATGCGGAGACCAATGTCGGTCATGCTGTCGGGTTTTTCGCCAACTCCAATCACATGGCCGACCTGCTGGTGATCACTCTACCCTTCCTCGCCGCAATCGGCGCCGCGGGGAGGAGCCGGAACATCGAACACTATTCGGCCTTGCTGACCGTGCTCGTCGCTCTGGCGTTGGTCCTGATTGTCGGCATCGTGCTGAATGGCTCGCTGGCAGGATATGCCCTGCTGGTGCCGGTGATCGCCGCGAGCGCGCTGATTGTCGTTCCCTCGGCGAGTCGCTGGCGCCGATGGATCGTGCTGCTGGCAGCGATCTCAGTGGTCGCGGCCTTGGCCGCTCTTGCGGCGAGCGCGGTGGGCAGCGGCAAGATTGGACAGGACGCCACTGGTTCCGTTCAGACCCGCGAAGTCATCCTGCGGACAACCGCCAGAGCCATCGCCGACCACATGCCATTGGGCAGTGGGCTGGGCTCGTTCCTCCGGGTTTACCGTCTCTATGAGAGCCCCGCTTCGGTGATCAGCGAATATGTTGTGCACGCGCATAATGACTATGCGGAGCTGGCGTTGGAGCTGGGCATTCCCGGTGTACTCCTGATGCTGCTGTTCCTCGCCTGGTGGGGACGGGCGGTCTGGGCCGTGTGGCGCAGAGCCGAGGGCGGCCCGTTCACTCGTGCCGCCTCGATTGCTAGTGGCGCGGTGCTGATCCACAGCCTAGTCGACTTTCCGCTGCGCACGGCGGCGATCAGCGCTTGTTTCGCGATGTTCATGGCATTGCTTTCGGACCGCCGGACGCCGCCCCGTCGCGACCCGGCGGACCTCCGGCCGACGCGCCACCTCGTCTTTGCGTAAGTCAGGCTAGTCTAATCGGCCCGGGTGAGCACCCGCATGACCTGTCGCGACAACTCCGAAAATTTATAAGCGGGACCCGGCAACAGTTGAAATTGCGTTCGGTGGATCGGCAGCGTCCCGAACCTGCGGGCTGTCGGTTCCACGGGTTCGCCGGCAACCACCCGCAACGCTGTTCGATAAAGTGACAGGATGGTCGGGTCACGGCGTAGCTCTTCGGCAAGCGCCGCGCAGTGTTGCAGTGTGCCGAACAGCTCATGGGCGAGCAGTAGCGCCTGGCCGGGCGCACGACCCGCGCCGAGTTCCTGCGACCGACGGTACAGATGCCGCAGCTCCTCCGCGCTCCTCCCGTGCAGGAATCCAGCGAAATCCGAGATCCACTTGAGCCGGAACCAGGCGCTCGATGCCCCGTGGACCGTGAGATAGGCGAACAACTCCTCGTCGGCGAGAGTTGGCAGCTGAAGATCGGTGCTGACGGACACCCATTGGCGTGGCGAATTGACGTCAATGGACGTGATTAGGCGCGGGTTGTCCGCAGTCCGAGTATGCAGATCGATCTGCACCCCTTCCTTCCGCCAAACGGATTCCTTCCATCCCCGGTGCCATTGATGCAGCGCCTGGTCGCCGGAAGACTCGCGTGGAGCGCGGAGACGGTAG
>DASSIU010000012.1:0-2838 GCA_035691585.1 Sphingomicrobium sp.
GCCGAGGGATTTCTGTTCGGAGAGATCGGGCTCGCCGACATCGCCATCGCAAGCTTCTTCAGGAACGCACATTACGCGGCCTACAACATCGATGCATCGCGGTGGCCCAGGACGGCGACCTTCGTCGAGCGCACGCTCGGCCATCCGTGCCTCGCCTCGCTGCTGCCGCTGGAAGATGTACAGCGCAACGCGAGCATCAAGGGACGGCGGCAGGCGCTGATAGACGCCGGCGCGCGACTGACCGAGACCAGCTACGGCACCAGCGAAGGGCCGCGCCGCGGAATGATGCAGCTTTAGTGGTGCTGCCCGGAGATCCAGTGCTCGAGCCGGGTCCTGAATGAGCGTTTCGACGGGATGAATCCGGGCTCGCCGACGGCCGGTTCGTCCTTCGCGTCGTAAAGCGTCAGATTCTCGGGCATTTTGGGGCGGAGAGTCTCGCGGCCCCGTAACAGGTCCTCGGCGGCCGCCAATGAACGGTGCACGTCCTCGGCTGTGAACGGCTTCATCAGGCAGCCGAGCGCGAGGTCGGGCATCGGGAACCTCGGTGCCTTCCCGCTGACGAACAGGCACGGCACGCCAAGATCGTTCAGGCGGACGGCGACGGAGAAGCCAGTCGAGGCGTTCGCCAGGTGCAGATCGAGCAGCACCAGGTCTGGTTCATGCTGCTCGGTCGCCAGGATCGCACCGTCGGCGTCCTCGGCCATGGCGACCACCCGGTAGCGCGGATTGTCCTCGACCAGATATTTCAGCGTGACTGCAAGTTGACTGTCATCTTCGACAATGAGGATTTTAAGCACCCAGCGACCCCTCCGGCGGAAATCCCCGGGAAATCCGCGACTTGGATGGTCGCGCACATTGATTCGGCTGCGTATCCCCATTGAACGAAGTTATCGCCGAGCCGCTTGGCGTCCGCGCCGAAACGAAAGCCGATACGAAAAAGGCGCCCCGGGCATCACTGCCCGGAGCGCCATGCCCCTCCAGAATTAATCGCGATTAGGCGCGGTAGAAGATGTGCGCGCCGATCTGCTGCACTTCCTGCAGGCTGTGGCGCCAGGTCGGGGCCACATAGTCCGCGTGGTACCACAGCACGTCCGAGCCGACGCTCGGGACGACATTGGCGGCGGCGAGCTCGGCAATCGCCTCGGCCTTCTGCCACGCGGGCGAGTTGGTATCGACGTACGGGAACTCACCGTGGCGCACGAAGGAGAATTGCGCGGGCTGCTTGACGACGCCGCACCAGTCCGCGGGGTAGCGACCGGAA
The DNA here is from genome assembly GCA_035691585.1 of Sphingomicrobium sp. GTDB lineage: Bacteria > Pseudomonadota > Alphaproteobacteria > Sphingomonadales > Sphingomonadaceae > Sphingomicrobium. The sequence continues at coordinate 1,262 of DASSIU010000012.1, forward strand.
GAGGCGCGGTTCATCACCACGTGGGCGACCGCCAGCTGGCCCTCCAGGCTCTCGCCGCGAGATTCGAAATAGACCGCGGTCGCGAGGCAGTTGGTTTCCTCGTCGAGCGGGGTGTTGGTCGCATACTTGCCGACCAGCGCGTAGAGCGGCCAGCCGCCCTTGTAGAGCCATGCGGCTTCCTGCGCGATCGACTGCTGGAGCTTGACCGTCACCGACTGCGCCGGCTGCGCCTGTGCGACTGCGCCGCTGGCCGTCACGACCGCTGTCGTGGTCGCCGCCGCCGGAGCTACGTCCTGGGCGGCCGCGCTCGCGCTGACGCCCAGCATGAATATACCGATGACCGCGGCCGCAACGCGACCGCCGAGAAGCTTTACCACTAAATATTCGCCCTTGTGTTGGCGGGCGATCCCGCTGGAGCGCGCCTGTCGGCGCTGTTGATGCTCCAGCGGTTGTCGCCCGTCTGGCCCCGGCTCGCTAGCTCAGGGCTCCTCCGCTCTCATTCGCTGCAACCCAGATATGTTAACTTCCGGATGAGTCCAAGCGCGTGTCGGCGAGTTGAGCGACTCGCGGGATGAAATTCGGAACTCTTTCAAATCATTCAGTTTTCTCGAGTTTTCCACAGCCAGACAAAACGCTTCGCCGATGGTTTCACTCGGCTCGTCGGCGCGCTATCCCAGGGGTCTCGAAAGGAGACATTTCGCGTGGCGCACTGGCTGATGAAATCGGAGCCCGAAAGCTACGGCTGGTCCGACCTGGTCCGCGACGGCGGCACCGAATGGGACGGAGTCCGCAACAACGCTGCCCGGCTGCACCTCAAGGCCATGAAGCAGGGCGACGAGGCTTTCTTCTATCATTCGATGTCGGACAAGGCAGTGGTCGGGGTCATGCGGGTAACGCGGGCCGCTCAGCCCGATCCCAGGGACGCGGACTGGGTGTCGGTGCGCGTCGAGCCAGTAAAGCCGCTCGCTCGCCCGGTGACCCTGGCCGAGATCAAGGCCGAGCCGCGGCTCGCCAAGATGGAGCTGATTCGCCAGTCGCGCTTGTCGGTCGCGCCGGTCACGGAAGCGGAGTGGAAAGTGGTCCTGGAGCTGTCCTCGCGCTAGCGCCGCAACGCCGCTCGGCGCGCCAGCGCACATAGGTTTGCGGCGGCAAGTCCTTGCTCGCTTCGAGCCAGGCAACAACGTTCCAGATCTGCCGATCGGACATGGAGTTCTCCCAGCTCGGCATCCCCGTCATCTTGATCCCGTTCTTGGCGATCCAGAACAGTTCGCGCGGGCTGAATAGCTGCGTGGCGTCAAGCAAGTAGGGCGGCTGCGGCTCCGTGCCGTTGACCCATTGTTCTCGAGCCACCCCGGCCGCGCCATGGCAGGCGACGCAGTGGGTTTCATAGGCGCAATAGCCCGCGAGCAGCTGTCCGGCGCTCGTGAACGGCGGCACTGAAATGCCTTTGGCGTGGCGGCCGACCGAATGGATCATCGTCTCGTGCGTGATCCACTGGGTGAATTTCGTGTGCCGCCGTGACGCGGCGACGTCGTAAACGCCGAACTTCACGAAAGCGAAGACGCCGAGCGGGACGA
>DASSIU010000013.1:0-4433 GCA_035691585.1 Sphingomicrobium sp.
TCCTTTGTTGATAAAGGGAAAACACGGAGAATGATTCGTGGTTGAAGCCCTTCAGCTTGCCCTTGCGCTGGTGCTCCTCGGAGCGGTGATCTGGCTTGGCGACGCCGTTGCCGGAAGCATCGACAGCGCGCTCGGCGAGAAGAAAATGCGCGACCGCGACGCCTAGCGCTTCGCTATCAGCTGGTTCCCGAATCTGTCGGTTCCTGGTCTTTTCCGGCGAGCGCCCGTGTCTGGGTTTTCCGGCGCCTCAGATTGTCGCGCAATGCCGCTGCCAGCCGCTCCTCGCGCTCCTTGTCTTTGCCGGGCATCTGCGCCACATGGCGCGCTCGCTCGCCGCCCGCAAGTCGGGTTGACGGGCGTGGGGGCGGCCGCCATAGGCGCGCCCTCCCGGACAAAATGCTGCCGTAGCTCAGTGGTAGAGCGCATCCTTGGTAAGGCTGAGGTCGTGAGTTCAATCCTCACCGGCAGCACCATTTTCGCCCGCAGCCATGCCGGGGGCATGGCGAAGCCGGAAATCCCGCGCTAGCGGACCTTCCATGCGTTTCGTCTCCGACAATGCCGCTGCTGCTCACCCCCGGGTAATTGATGCAATTGCCGCGTCCAACCGTCCGGACACGGCCTATGACGGCGATCGGTGGAGCAAACGCCTCAACGACGTTTTTTCGACCCTCTTCGAGCGGGAGGTGAGAGCGCTGTGGGTCAGCACCGGCACCGCCGCCAATTGCCTTGCGCTTGCCGCTCTATGCCCGCCTTATCGCGCGATCCTGTGCCACCGGGAGGCGCATATCGAAACCGACGAGGCCGGAGCGCCCGGCTTCTTCACTGGCGGTGCCAAGCTGGTCCTCCTCGACGGACCGGGAGCAAAGATCAGTCCGGACATCGTCAACGACGGATGCGATCGCATCTGGAAGGACGTTCACCAGGTGCAGCCGGCCGCCATCTCAATCACCAACGCGACCGAGTATGGCCGGGTTTACCGGGCAGAGGAAGTCGCTGCTCTAGGAGATGTCGCTCGACGGCGGGGTCTTTCCTTGCACATGGACGGCGCTCGGCTGGCCAACGCGATCGCAACGACGGGCGAGCGACTCGCCGACATTAGCTGGCGGGCTGGGGTGGACACGCTGTCCTTCGGTTTCATCAAGAATGGTGGCCTCAACGCCGAGTGCCTGATTCTCTTTCGCACCGAACTCGCCGACGAAATCGAGGTCCGGCGCAAGCGCGCTGGGCATCTTTTCTCCAAAGGCCGAATGCTTGCAGCCCAAATTCTTGCGATGATCGAGGACGACTTGTGGCTCGACAACGCGCGCGCTGCCAATGCCGCCGCTCAAGCCCTTGGGAGAGCCGCGCCCGAGCGGTTGCTTCATCCGGTTGAGGCGAACGAGGTTTTCATCAAGGCCACGGAGGAGGAATCCGCTGCGCTTCGAAACCAGGGTTTCGAGTTTTACGACTGGCGTCCGGGCGAGATCCGTCTCGTGACCAGCTGGGACACGGACAAGCAATCTGTGAAGACACTCGCGAATGCCATCGCGGCACTCGGATAAGCGGCGCTTATCGACTTTAGTGACGCTTTGATTGGCAACAGACGCACTCGCGCAAGTACCCATTCACCCGTGACTCCGCGCGACCTCGCTCAACCCGTTCACGGTGGCCATGACGCGCGCGGGGATCGGCTGCGGTCGGTCACCATTCCATTCATCATCTTTACGGCGGTCTGGGGATCGACCTGGATCGTCATCCGCTCGCAGCTCGGCATCGTGCCACCGCAATGGTCGGTGACCTACCGCTTCATCATCGCGGCAGCGGGGATGGCGATGCTCGCGCTGTGGAAAGGCGAGAGCCTGAGTCTTGGCCGCAAGGGCCTGCTCGCCGCGACGTTCCTCGGATTCACCCAGTTCTGCGTCAACTTCAACGCCGTCTATCTCGCCGAGCAGCACATCACGTCGGGCGTGGTCGCGACCGTCTTCGCGCTGCTGCTGATCCCGGCCAGCCTGCTCGGTTGGCTCATTCTCGGCCATCGCCCGAGCCGCCGGTTCGCGTGGAGTTCGCTCGTCGCTGTGACCGGGATCGTTCTTCTGTTCGTCCACGAGATTCGGGAGCATCCCGCGAACAGTGGTGAGATCGTCGCAGGGATCGGGCTGACGCTGGCGGGAATGCTCGGTGCGGCGATTGCCAATGTGGTCCAGGCGCACCCGGAAATTCGCCGCTTCCCGCTGTTTGCGCTTCTGGCCTGGTCAATGGCCGCGGGGGCCCTGATCGATGGCATGATCGCCTTGGCGATGACCGGACCGCCGGTACTCGATGCGCGGCCGGTTTACTGGCTTGGAGTCCTTTACCTTGCGCTTCTCGCCTCGGTGCTGACGTTCAGCCTCTATTACCCGGTCGTGCGGAAGATCGGACCGGCGAAGGCCGCTTATTCGAGCGTCATCGTTCCGATCATCGCCATGGGCTTCTCGACCTGGATCGAACATTACAAGTGGACTGGATTGACGGTCGCGGGCGCGCTTCTCGCGCTCGGCGGTATGGCTGCCGCCCTGAAGCGTGACCGTTCGGGGGTTGCTGCTCCCGACGCCGCCTAGACCGGGCTGGCGACCAACCGCCGCGTCGTGCGTTACGCCCGCCATGCCTTCATCGGTGATTCGCCGCTTCGTTTATGATGAGATGGAGGGCAATCTGTGGGTCGAGTTCACCACCGGTCGTCGCTACGTCTATTCGGACGTCCCGCATGAGGTTGCCGATGCGTTTCGTGGCGCGTTCGCCAAGGGCGTCTATTTCAATACCCGAATCCGTGACCGCTTCCCTTTTCGAGAGATCGTCCACGATCGCGAGGAAACTCAATCTTAAAGCGGCCGTGCGACAAGTTCGTCATGTTCCCAATGAAGTTCAGCACGATCTTCAAGAATCGCTGGTGGGCGTTGTTCTGGGCGGCCGGCATCATCTGGTTCGCCTATGATTTCGCCGGCAGCGAGCCGCAGGATCAGGGAAACAACAGCGTCGCCACTGACGCGACCGGCACCCCCGTTTCAGCAGACGACGCGAACAAGGTCGGACAGGTCATCGGCGGCTAATCGGCCGACTTCCAATCGACTCGCTCGATGTGCCAGTGACGCTGCTCCTCCGTAGAACCGGGCACGTCGTTGATCCGCCGCAAGATCACGTTGGCGGGTTTGCGGTAAGATTCCCCCGAAAATAGAACAGGCACGGTCGTGTAGATCGATCCCGCCGCCCCTTCTGTCTGGCCGAGCTTGCCGATTTCGACATGCATCTCGGGCGGAAGTTGTTTCGCGAAGTCCGCCGCCGAGGCTTTGTCGGTCCACAGATTTGCTGCCTCGTCGAACCGATGATGCTCCGCCAGTTCAGCATAGTCCTGAACGACCTGAGCGGCAGCCTCGACGCTTTTCGAATCCCGCTGGTGGCTCGGTTGCCCGAAGGGTGTCCGCGCATCCGGAGCCGTGGCCGGCGGCGGGATCGGGGGCACCTCTTCCTGCTCGTTGGTGACCGGCCCTTCGACAGAGTTCGACGCCGACTGCTCGCACGCTGAAATTGCGAGGCAGGCTGCTACCGCGACCGCAACTGTTTGCGTCCTCATCGCCTCTCCCGTTTTTCGGAACCGGTCCGTTACCGGCTCGTTTCGCAGCAACAACAGGGCAGAACAGGGAGAGTTTCCATGGCCGACGATCGTGACGACGATGCGCCGCGCGAACATACGACCATTGTGGAGACGGGCGGCGGCGGGGGCGGCGGCGGAGTGCTCGCGGTCGTGCTGCTGATTATCGTGGTGCTAGTGCTGCTCTATATCTTCCGCGGCCAGCTCGGCTTCGGCCACAACACCACCGTCAGCATTCCGAACAAGGTCGACGTCAACATCAACCATAGCTGATCGGAGAGGGTCAGCTGCGGCGCGGACGGGTCGCGAGTCCCCGTCCGGCCACCGGGCGCGGTTCTTCACTGGGCCGCGCCCGTTTGCTTGTGCGCGGCCGAATGGGTAACCGCCGGCGCATGACCGACGCGCTGCAGTACATGACCGGTTTCGGCGGGCATTTTGAAAGCGAGGCGGTGTCCGGCGCGCTGCCCAGAGGCCGCAACTCGCCGCAGCGGCCGCCGTTCGGCCTATATGCCGAGCAGCTGTCGGGAAGCAGCTTCACCTCTCCCCGGCACGAGAACCGCCGTTCCTGGCTGTACCGGATGCGGCCGACCGCGGATCACCGGCCGTTCGCCGCTTACGATAGTGCGCCGCAGTTCGTGCCCGCCGCCGTGAACGCCCCGCTGGCGCCGAATCGACTGCGCTGGGATCCGCCGAAGGACCTGCCGGAAGGCCAGGATTTCATCGACGGAATGGTGACAATGCTCGCCAACCGCCCGCCGGAGGATCTCGAAGGTGTCGCGGTGCACCTTTATCGCGCGACCAAGAGCATGGAGCGGCGCGTGTTCGTCGA
>DASSIU010000014.1:0-4729 GCA_035691585.1 Sphingomicrobium sp.
AGAACGACAAGGGCGAAGCCGACGGCACCGACGTCGAAGCGACCATCGCTGCCGGCGCTCCGTGGATTTCGCTCAACCAGGACGGCACGCGCTACTTCGACTGGCACCACACGCCGGACGATACGCTCGACAAGATCGATCCCGCTCAGCTTCGTCAAAACGTCGCAGCGTGGACCGCGGCGCTCGCGGTTCTCTCGGGTGGGATTGAACCGGGAGCGAAACAGCCCAAGCGGCGTTGACCCTCCAAACAAGGGAGGAACCCAATGCGCATTATCTTCGCCATTCCGCTGCTGCTGGTGTTGGGCGCCTGCAACGTGACCAAAGAGGGCAACGCGGTCACGGTCCAGTACGATCAGAACACCGCGCAGAACACGGCCGCGGCCATCGGCAATACCGCGCAAAACATCGGCGGCGACATCGCCAACGACGTCCAGAAGACCGGCGATAAGATCGAAAACAAGATCGGCAACACCAATGTCGACGTGAAGGTCAACACCAACAAGACCGACGAGACCACGGACAAGAAGTCCAAATAGGCTGGCCTGGCAATCTCGGAACGGCATGGTTGCGACGGCGTTCCGTCGCAGGAGCAAAGCCATGAGGCCCAAAGACAAACCATTTCCGGACGACAAGACCGCGTCGGAGCGCCGCAAGGGGCTGACGAAGGAGGAGTTGAAGGAACTCGAGCTTGCCGGAGGCGTCGAGGGCGGCATGGAAGCGGGTAGCGGAAGTCCCTCAAAGCCCAACTCCAGCCACTCGGCCGAGGACGCAAGCCGCGACGAAGATGCCAAGCCGAAACCGGCTTGATCGCGCTTAAATCAGTTGTTCGGAATGCGCCGTGATCCGGATCGTCTCCTTTAAAAAGGCGATTGCCGCGGGTCTGGCCGGAGCGGTGGTCATGGAAGGCTGCTCCTTCGCTGCCCGGCTGGCCGGTCTTCCAAGCGTCGATTTCGTCAAGGAATTGAGTTCGGTCGCTTTCGACCATTCACCCTTGCTGACCAACGGCTGCGCGCTTGCCGTCCACCTCAGCATCGGAGTTGCCTGGGCCGTCTTCTATGCTTTCTTTGTCTGGGGCCGCTTGCCGGTGCGCCCGTGGCTGCAGGGGCTCCTGTTCTCCTTCTTGCCGGCGGTACTCGCGATCTTCATCGTCTTCCCGGAGCTGGCGTTGCTTCGGCGGCCTGTCGATTCAGTGACGCTCGATTTTGCAAGCTTCTTCGCGCCGCTCACTCTGCCTGTTGGAGCTAGCCTGCTGGCGGGCCATTTGCTCTTCGGCCTGACCATCGGGGCTATCTACCGCCGCCCGGTCGGTTATGCCGCGGACACGAAACCCTCCCCTCCAGCCCCCAGGCGACGGGTCGGAGATAAGCCGAACGGCCATGCTCCGCCAACCGCGTTCATGTTCGCGACCGGCATCGAGTGCAGCTATCCGACGATTGAAAATGGCCGCTGGCGCCGGGATGAACTGGCTTCCACCGATCATTATGCGCTGTGGCAGCGGGACTTCGAACTCGCCCGCGAGATCGGCATTACGCACATCCGCTACGGGCCGCCGCTGCACCTCGTGTTTGCGGGCCTCGGCCGATACGATTGGGACTATTGCGACGGGCCGATGGACGAGCTGCGCCAGCTCGGGCCCGATCCGATCGTCGATCTTTGCCATTTCGGTCTTCCGTCATGGCTCGGCAATTTCCAGAACGGCGACATCGGCAAGGCCCTGGCGGAATATGCCGGGGCGTTCGCGGAACGCTACCCCTGGGTGCGCTTCTATACGCCGGTGAACGAAATGTACGTCTGCGCCCGGATGAGCGCGCTTGACGGCATCTGGAATGAACAACTCCGCGATGAAGGCGCCTATGCGAAGGCGGCGTGGAACCTCGCCAACGCCAGCATCCTGATGAGCGATGCAATCTTGAAGCACCGCCCGGATGCCATCTTCATCAACAGCGAGAGCAGCGAATTCTACCAGCCATGCTGCCCCGACGCGGACGTTCAACGCGCGGCAGAGGATGCGAATGACCGACGATTCCTGCCACTGGACCTCATCTATGCGCATCCGCTCAGCAAGCGGATGCACGACCTGCTCCTCGCCCAGGGTATTCCCCAGGAGGATATCGACCGACTGCTGCACCGCGAGGTTCCGCGCCGTTCCATCCTCGGTGTCGACTATTACGAATGGAATGAGCGGCTGATCGATCGCAATCTCCAGCCCCTGGCGCTTGGCGAGCTGTTCGGCTGGTACGTGATCGCCGATCAATATTACCGGCGTTACCAGCGGCCGATGATGCATACCGAGACCAACAAGATGGACGCGGCCGGCGCGCCGCGCTGGCTGTGGCGGCAGTGGCACAACGTCCAGCTGCTAAGGAAGGCCGGAGTGCCGCTGGTCGGCTTCACCTGGTACAGCCTGGTCGACCAGATCGACTGGAGCATCGCGATGAGCCAGGCTGTCGGCATCGTCTATCCGGTCGGCCTGTTCGACCTCAACCGCGAGGCGCGCACCGTGGGGCTCGCGTACATGCACCTGATCGAGATGTATCGCGACGAGCCCGACTATCGGGAATGCAAGGCATTGAAGGAGCTGATGGCCTGATGGCGACCTTTTTGTCGGTCCATGGCTACGACCCGGGCGCGACGCAGCGACCGCTATTGTCGGGCGCGCTTTCGGGCGTGCTGGCGACGGCACCCGCCGTCGGCGTTCTGATCGCGTTCGGCTCGCTGCGTGTCGAAGCGCAGATCCTCGGGATTTCGACCTTTCCGACCTTGTGCATCGGCTGGGCGGTCATGGCCTTCGCCGGAGCGGCCTATGCGCGCGCATTCGGAAGGGCTGCCAACAACCCGCACGGAGGCTGGCTGTTCGGAATGGCATTCGGTTTCGCGCTGTGGGCCGCGGGCGCAGTCCTCGTCCTGCCGGTGATCAGCGGCGGCCGAACCCCAGCTGGCATGGCGGCGCTGGGCGTCGCCTTGTCGATGCTGGTCTGGGGACTGACCATCGGAATATTGCTTCCGTTCGTGCATCGCCCGCTTCACGAAAGCCTTCGTAGCGCTTCACGCAACGCGAAGTTCGGGCCGAGTGCAGCAGCGGGCGAGAGCCCGCGGGTACGGGAGCAGCGACAGCAGCACCGCGACTGAACTTGGAAGTCTAGCGAACGATGTCGATCGGCGCCCGCTGGTCGGTCCGGTGGGTGTAATCGGCGGTGGTCAGCACAATCATGATCATCAGCCAGAAGAAGCCGGAGGCGGCAGCCGCGCGAATGAGGCTGCTGCTAGCCCTCAGTTCCATGAAGACGATGAGGACAAGCAAGGCCTTCGTGGCCGCGATTGCCAGCGAGACAAACAGATTGGCCTCCCCGAGCGGGATGAACGCAATCCCGGTGGTCAGTGCCAGCAGCACCATCAGCGCCAGCCAGCAACGCAGGATGGTCCCGCCGGTCATCCGTTTCTCCCGGCGAGATAAATGAGCGGAAAGAGGAAGATCCAGACGATGTCGATGAAATGCCAGTAAAGCCCGATCAGGCGAACGGTCGATCCGCTTCGGTCGATCCGCCCGGTCCCGATCCAGGTCGCGAGCCAAGCGACCAGGCCGATGCCGATCAGCAGGTGCAAGGCGTGCAGGCCGGTCGCGCAGAAATAGAACATGAAGAAGATCTCCGCGATCCCACCATGCCGCGCGAGGTCGAAGTTGAGCGCCGGGACGAGGTGCTCCTGATATTCGAGTGAGTATTCGAACCCCTTGATCAGGACGAAGGCGACACCGAGCATGGCAGTGCCGGTCAGCCACAGGACGGGCGTGCGCCGTGCGCCAGCCTCGTAGGTGGTGACCGCCATCGCCATGCACGCGCTGCTCGTCAGCAGCACGCCGGTATTGATCGTGCCGAGCACGACCTTGGTCATTCGCGCGGCAGCGATAAACTCCGCCCCGAACCAGATGCGGTAGTTGAAGTAAGCGGCGATCAGCGCTCCGAAGAACAGTACTTCGGTCGCCAAGAAGGTCCACATGCCAAGGGTCACGGTTTCGCGCTGCTGGGCAGCGGTGGCATATTGAAAGCCCAGCGATGTGTCCGGCGCCGCCTCAGACATGCTCGGCCTGCATGCAGGGTTCTCCGTGGTCATATTGGTAAGGCGGAAGGATAACGGTCGGGGTGACAGCGAAATTCTCCGGCGGCGGTGGCGACGGCGTGGTCCACTCGAGGCCCGTCGCCCGCCACGGATTTGCCGGAGCGCGGGCCCCCGCAACGATCGAGTACAGCAGATAGAAGAGCGGCAGCGCGTAGCCGACAGCGAGAATGCTTGCACCGGCCGACGACAGCACATGCCACACCTGGAACTCGGGCGGATAGGATTGATACCGCCGCGGCATTCCGAGGTAGCCAAGGATGAACTGCGGGAAGAAGGTCAGGTTGAACCCGAAGAAGGCGAGGATCGCGGAGAATCGCGCCCAATATTCGGGATAGCAGCGGCCGGTTATCTTCGGCCACCAGTAATGAAGCCCGGCGAAGTATCCCATCACCGCGCCGCCCACCATGATGTAGTGGAAGTGAGCGACCACGAAGTAAGTGTCGGTCACATGCACGTCGATCGGCAGGCAGGCGAGGAACAGGCCGGTCAGCCCGCCGATCGTGAAAAGGCCGATGAAGCCGAACGCATACAGCATCGGCGCGTCGAACCGGATCCACCCGTTGTGCAGGGTGGCGGTCCAGTTGAACACCTTGATCGCCGATGGCACGGCGAC
>DASSIU010000015.1:0-4858 GCA_035691585.1 Sphingomicrobium sp.
GATGTCCCCCCACAACCGCGGGGTCCAGGCCGCCGATCCAGTGACCGTCCACAGCGGGGCGTTGGAGATTCGTCGACCGGGAAGCTGGAACAAGGCATTGTTCAATGCCTGCCCGTCCGATCCGATCAGATTGGTTCGATATTTGGTATCGGCCATGGTCACGCCGGCATTGACGGCGAGATCCCTCATCGGGTGGGTGAACGCCTCAAGCTCGAAGCCCTGGCTGCGCACGCCGCCGCGCGTATGGCCCGACGTACAGGCGCCGGTAAGCGGATTATTGTCTGTATCGGCGCCGTTGAGGTTGGTGCTGCAACTGTTGATGTTGACGACGAAGAAGTTGAGGCCGTTGAAGGTGTTCAGCTGGAAGTCGCGGAACACTTCGTGGAACAGCGCGAAGTTGAGGTCGATTCCGCGGCCGTGATATTTGAGGCCCGCTTCGAAGGCGTCGTTGATCTCCGGCTTGAACTGGAGATCCGCGCCCGAGGCGACGATTCCCTGGCAGCCGGTCTGAGTCGCGGTGACGCAAATCGCGCCGCTGCCGGACAGCGGTGGGTTGCTGAATACAGCCGTCGGCGAAGTCGGCGGGAAGGTAGTGGGCACAGTCTGGGCCCGGAACAGCGCCGAGCGGTCGAGGTTGAATCCGCCGCCCTTGTACCCGCGCGAATAGCTGGCGTAGGTCAGCAGCCGGTCGGTGGGCTTGTAGCTCAGCACCGCGGTGCCCGAGAGCTTGGATTCGGTGCGGGAATCGTTGAGCGCGAAGGTTCCGCCCGGCGCACTGGGGATGACGCACGGCAGCTGCTGAAGCCCGGTTCCCGAGAGCAAAGTGCAGATCGTATTGTTGTCGAGGAAGCTCGCCGCGAGCGTCTTCTTCTCGTGCGTATAACGCGCCCCGAGCGTCAACTTCAGCTGGTCTGTGATCGAGATGATGTCGTGGGTGAAGACCGCCCAATTGTTGCTGTTCTGGCGGTAGGCGTCGTTCAGCGCGACTCCGTTCAGGCTGAGCAGCGGGCTGGTGAGATTCGAAAAACCGCTGTTGGTGAACGGCGCGGCGGAGAAGTTGGTCGGCACGAAGGCGTCGTTCGGCAGGCGCGCGAACGCGCTGAGCACCGTGAACTGGCTTCCGATCGCCTGCTGCAGGGCAGGATTGCCCGCCGCGGCGAGGAACTGACCTTCAAGCGCGCTGCGTACTCCGAGCGCAGTCGGCGCGTTGAAGCAGGTCGGCGAAGCGCCCGGCGCGAGGAGCGACGGTGGAACCCCCGGAGCCGAGGCGAAGTTCGCCGCGACCAGGCAGTTGCCGAACCGGGCGTAATCGGCGCCGTAGGCGAGGTTGTCGTCGACCGCGAGCTTCTCGTTGGCGTAATAGCCGCCAACCAGCCAGTCGAGCCGGTCTCCGAAGGTCTTGCCCTGGAGGCGAAGCTCCTCGCTGAAGGTCTTGAAGCGATTGAACGAGCCGCCGTCGCTCGGACGGGCCAAAATGTCGAGATTGTTGAAGTCCGCATCCTGGCCGCGGGTGTACTTGTTGTACCGATAGGCGGTGATCGAGGTCAGTTCGGCGCCGCCCAGATTGTAGGTGAGCTCACCCGACAGGCCGTAGTCCCTGACCCGCGAATCATAGTCCCGGCCCGGGGTGATCGACACCCGGCGGGAGAACGTATCGTCGTTGATGAACGCGCCGAGGCTGCGCTCGATGAATGCGATGGTCGACGGCTGCGGCCCGGCGGCGGTGACGTCCTGCGCGGGGAGGTAAGTCGCGCTGCAGCATTCCTCGTCCAGCTTCGAATAATCGCCGACGAGCCGAAACGAGAGATTGTCGTTCGGCTGGTAGAGGATCTGTCCGCGAAGGAGCCACCGGTTCCGGCCGTCGACCCGGCGTCCGGAAATGACGTCGCGCAGGAAACCGTCGCGCTTCAGGTATACGCCGTCGATCCGCGCCGCGATCGTGTCGGTGAGCGGTCCGGTGATGCTGCCCTCGAAGCGGCGCAGATTGAAATTGCCGACTTGCACCTCACCGTCGACCTCGGGGGTGAAGCGAGGCTTGGCAGTGATGATCGAAATGAGGCCGGCGGACGTGTTGCGGCCAAAGAGGGTGCCCTGCGGTCCGCGGAGGACCTCGATTCGGTCGAGCGGCCCCAACTCGGTCAGCGCCATGCCCGCCCGGGCGCGATAGACACCGTCGATGAACACGCCGACCGAGCCTTCGAGCCCCGGGTTGTCGCCGACGGTGCCGACGCCGCGGATGCGGGCGACCGCGGCGCCGCTCTCGGACGACGTCGAGGAGACGAGCAGCGACGGGGCGATCTGGTTGAGCTGGCGGATGTCGGTCGCGCCGGTGTTGCGCAGATTTTCCGCGGTGACCGCACTGACTGCCATCGGCACGTCCGACAGCGCCTGGTTGCGGCGAGTGGCGGTGATGATGATGTTGCCGGTGTCGACCGGCTGTTGCTCGAGCGCCTGGTTCTGGACGGCCGCGGGGGCGGCGGTCGAGCCCTGGGTCGGCGGAGCGGTGGTCGGCTTTCCGCTTTCCGTGCTTGGCGGCACATTCGGCTGGGCAAATGCGGGCATGGCGACGAACAGGCCCGTCGACACCAGCAAGGCGGACTTGCGGATCATGTTGCTCTCTCCCCTTCGGGCGAACACGCCCGGTCGGGGAAAAGCTAAACCCGAAACGACCGTAAAGTGAAGCTATCCCTTGTCCGCTCGCAAACAATGGTCAGGGGCTGCAGCAATTTGGCAACACGAATGTAAGTAAGACCAATCCTGCATTCCGGAGCACGTCCGGGATGGGTCACTTCGGGGCCAGCACCATCAACATCTGGCGGCCTTCCATGCGCGGGTGAGCCTCGACCTTGGCCATCTCGGCAGTTTGCTCCTGCACCCGGCGGAGCACCGCCATGCCGAGCTCGCCATGCGCCATCTCGCGGCCGCGGAAGCGCATGGTAACCTTGACCTTGTCGCCTTCCTCCAGGAACTCGACGACCTTCTTCATCTTGGTATCATAGTCGTGGTCGTCGATGTTGGGACGCATCTTGATCTCCTTGATCTCCTGCGTCTTCTGCTTCTTGCGCTGCTCGTTGGCCTTCTTCTGGACCTCATATTTGTAGCGGCCGATGTCGAGGAACTTGGCAACCGGCGGATCGGAGTTGGGGGAGATTTCCACCAGGTCGAGCCCGACGCCCTGCGCCTGCTCGAAGGCTTCGCGCGTATACATCACGCCCAGGTTTTCGCCGTTTTCGTCAATCACCCTGACCTTCTGGGACTGGATGAACTCGTTGTAGCGAGGGCCGCTCATCGGCGGCGGCGCCATCGAACGGCGCGGATAGGGCGGTGGTATAGCGAAAACTCCATTATCGTTGTTGAACAAGGTGCGAATTAGGCACTTGCGGGCCCCAAGAAAAGGCCGCGCGAGCAAATGTGAGTCATTTTTGCCGCAAGCTGTGGCGGAGTCGCGTCAGCGGACGTCCGGCGGGACCGACTCCTCGACGATCATCGTGACCACTTCGTCGAGGCTCATCATCTTCTGATGCTCTTCGCTGCCGAGGCGGCGGAGGGCGACAGTGCCTTCCTCCGCCTCGCGTTTGCCGACCACCAGCAGCAGCGGCACCTTGGCAAGGCTGTGCTCGCGCACCTTGTAGTTGATCTTCTCGTTGCGCAGGTCGGTCTCGACACGGATTCCGGCGGCGGCGAGTTTCGCCGCGACCTGCTCAGCGTAGCCATCGGCATCCGAGACAATGGTCGCGACCGCCGCCTGGATCGGCGCCAGCCACAACGGGAACTTGCCCGCATAATGCTCGATCAGGATCCCGATGAACCGCTCGTACGACCCGAAGATCGCGCGGTGGAGCATCACCGGCGTGTGCTTCTCCCCGTCCTCGCCGACGAACGCGGCATCGAGGAGCCCGGGCATCACGCGATCGGCCTGAATCGTTCCGACCTGCCATGTCCGCCCGATGGCATCGGTCAAATGCCATTCGAGCTTCGGAGCATAGAAGGCGCCCTCGCCTGGCAGTTCCTCCCAGCCATATTCGGCGGTCGCGAACCCCGCGGCGACAACTGCATCGCGTAGTTCCTGCTCCGCGCGATCCCACTGTTCGTCGGTGCCCGCGCGCTTGTCGGGACGAAGAGCCAGCTTGATCGCATATTTCTCGAAGCCGAGGTCGCGGTACACGCGGTCGGCGAGCCTGCAGAAGTCGCGCACCTCGTCGACCAACTGATCGTCAGTGCAGAAGATATGGGCGTCGTCCTGCGTGAACTGGCGCACGCGCATCAGGCCGTGGAGCGCGCCGTGCGGCTCGTTGCGGTGGCAGCTGCCGTTCTCGTAGAAGCGGATCGGCAACTCGCGGTAGCTGGTGATGCCCTGCTTGAAGACCTGGATATGCCCCGGGCAGTTCATCGGCTTCAGGGCCATGAGGTCGGCATCGCCCGAGAGGACCGGCTGGCCCTCGTCGGTCGAGGGAATTTCGTCCGGGACCACGAACATGTTCTCGCGATACTTGCCCCAGTGGCCGCTCTTCTCCCACTGGCGCGCGTCCATCAGCTGCGGGGTCTTGATTTCCTGGTAGCCCGCCTCGTCGATGCGCCGGCGCATGTAGGCCTCGAGCGCGCGGTAGATGACGAAGCCGTTCGGATGCCAGAAGACGCTGCCGTGCGCCTCGGGCTGGAGGTGGAACAGATCCATCTCGGCGCCGATCTTGCGATGGTCGCGCTTGCCCGCCTCCTCGAGCCGAACGAGGTACGCGTCGAGCTGCTTCTTGTTGAGCCACGCCGTCCCGTAGATTCGGCTCAGCATCGGGTTCTTGGGGTCGCCCCGCCAGTAAGCGCCCGACACGCGCGTGAGCTTGAACGCCTGCGGGTCGAGCTT
>DASSIU010000016.1:0-3294 GCA_035691585.1 Sphingomicrobium sp.
GGACCAGACCAACCCGCTGTCGGAGGTCACCCACAAGCGCCGGGTCTCGGCGTTGGGCCCGGGCGGCCTCACCCGCGAGCGCGCAGGCTTCGAAGTCCGCGACGTCCACCCCACGCACTACGGACGAATTTGCCCGATCGAAACTCCCGAAGGGCCAAACATCGGCCTCATCAACTCGCTCGCCAGCTTCAGCCGGGTGAACAAGTATGGGTTCATCGAAACGCCCTATCGCAAGGTCGTCGATCGCAAGGTGACCAACGAGGTCATTTATCTCTCGGCGATGGAAGAAGCGAAGCACACGATCGCCCAGGCGAATGCCGAGCTGAACAAGGACGGCAACTTCGTCGAGGAAATCATCTCGGCGCGGCGCAACGGCGAGTTCCTGATCGCCCCGCGCGATCAGATCACGCTGATGGACGTCTCCCCGAAGCAGCTCGTGTCGGTCGCGGCGTCGCTCATTCCCTTCCTCGAGAACGACGACGCGAACCGGGCGCTGATGGGTTCGAACATGCAGCGCCAGGCGGTGCCGCTGATCAAGGCCGAAGCGCCGTTGGTCGGCACGGGCATGGAAGAGACCGTCGCGCGCGATTCCGGCGCGGCGATCGCCGCGCGGCGTTCGGGCATCGTCGACCAGGTCGACGCGGCGCGTATCGTCGTTCGAGTCACCGGCGATCTGAAGCCGGGTGAATCGGGCGTCGACATCTACACGCTGATGAAGTTCCAGCGCTCTAACCAGAACACCTGCATCAACCAGCGTCCGCTGGTGAAGGTCGGTGACACGGTCGAGGCGGGCGAGATCATCGCCGACGGTCCGTCGACCGAGTACGGCGAGCTCGCGCTCGGACGGAACGTGCTGGTCGCGTTCATGCCGTGGAATGGGTACAACTATGAGGACTCGATCCTGATCTCTGAGCGGATCGTGAAGGACGACGTCTTCACCTCGATCCACATCGAGGAATTCGAGGTCATGGCCCGCGACACCAAGCTCGGGCCGGAGGACATCACCCGCGACATCCCGAACGTCGGCGAGGAAGCGCTCCGCAACCTCGACGAGGCGGGCATCGTTTACATCGGCGCCGAGGTCGAGCCTGGCGACATCCTGGTCGGCAAGATCACCCCGAAGGGCGAGAGCCCGATGACTCCGGAAGAGAAGCTCCTCCGGGCGATCTTCGGTGAGAAGGCTTCCGACGTGCGCGACACGTCGCTGCGTCTCCCGCCGGGCGTCTCCGGTACCATCGTCGAAGTCCGCGTGTTCAACCGCCACGGCATCGACATCGATGACCGTACCCGGGCGATCCAGACCGAGGAGAAGGAGCGGCTCAAGAAGGACGCCGACGACGAACGCGCGATCCTCAACCGCGCCACCTTCTCACGTCTCAAGGAAATGCTGCTGAAGCAGGTCGCTACCGCGGCGCCGAAGAGCATCAAGAAGGGCTCGACGCTTGACGATGCGACCCTTGAGGGCGCCGACAAGCACGACTGGTGGAAGATCGCCGTCAAGGACGACAAGCGCCAGGCCGACATCGAGGCGCTGAAGGCGCAGTATGACGAGGCCGCGGGTGTCATCCAGCGGCGCTTCGAGGACCGTGTCGAGAAGCTCGAGCGCGGCGATGAGCTGCCGCCGGGCGTCCTGAAGATGGTCAAGGTGTTCGTCGCCGTGAAGCGCAAGCTTCAGCCGGGCGACAAGATGGCGGGCCGTCACGGCAACAAGGGTGTCATCAGCCGAATCCTGCCGATCGAGGACATGCCGTTCCTCGAGGACGGGACCCATGCCGACATCGTGCTCAACCCGCTGGGCGTGCCGAGCCGAATGAATGTCGGACAAATCTTCGAGACGCACCTCGGCTGGGCATCGCGCGGCCTGGGCCGGCAGATCCAGGACATGCTCGAAGACATCCACGAGCGCGGCAAGGATGTTGCTGGCAGGGACGTCAAGGCGATCCGTGCCAAGCTCAAGGACGTCTACGGCGACGGCTATGCCAAGGACATCGACGGCCGCGACGACGATGCGGTGATGGAGCTGGCCTCCAATCTCACCGCCGGAGTCCCGATGGGAACACCGGTGTTCGACGGAGCGCGTGAGCCGGACGTCAGCGCAATGCTGGAGAAGGCTGGCCTCAGTACGTCGGGGCAGGTGACTCTGTACGACGGCCGCACCGGCGAGCCGTTCGACCGCCAGGTGACGGTGGGCTACATCTACATGCTGAAGCTCCACCACCTCGTCGACGACAAGATCCACGCTCGGTCCATCGGTCCGTACAGCCTCGTCACCCAGCAGCCGTTGGGCGGCAAGGCGCAGTTCGGCGGTCAGCGCTTCGGCGAAATGGAGGTGTGGGCGCTGCAGGCTTACGGCGCGGCCTACACCCTCCAGGAGATGCTGACGGTAAAGTCCGACGACGTCATCGGCCGGACCAAGGTCTACGAGGCGATCGTCAAGGGCGACGACACATTCGAGGCCGGCATTCCGGAGAGCTTCAACGTGCTCGTCAAGGAAATGCGCTCGCTCGGCCTCAACGTCGAGCTGGACAGCATCGAAGACCCCGACGCCGAGCAGCCGACCGCCCTGGCCGCCGAGTAACCACGGAACAACCCCAACCCCTCCCTGCACGGGAGGGGTCAGGAGCATGAAATGAACGAACTGACGAACTTCGCGAACCCCATCGCCAAGCCCGAGACCTTCGACGAGATCCGCATCGGCATCGCGTCGCCCGACAAGATCCGCAGCTGGTCCTTCGGCGAGATCAAGAAGCCGGAGACGATCAACTACCGCACGTTCAAGCCCGAGCGTGACGGCCTGTTCTGCGCGCGCATCTTCGGCCCGATCAAGGACTACGAATGCTTGTGCGGCAAGTACAAGCGCATGAAGTACAAGGGAATTGTCTGCGAAAAGTGCGGCGTCGAGGTTACCGTCTCGAAGGTCCGCCGTGAGCGCATGGGCCATATCGAGCTCGCCGCGCCCGTCGCGCACATCTGGTTCCTGAAGAGCCTGCCAAGCCGCATCGGCCTGCTGCTCGACATGCAGCTCAAGCAGCTCGAGCGCATCCTCTACTTCGAGAGCTATGTCGTGATCGAGCCGGGCCTGACCGCGCTCGAGAAGTACCAGCTCCTGACCGAGGACGAGCTCCTCGCGGCGCAGGATGAATATGGCGAGGACGCCTTCTCGGCCGGAATCGGCGCCGAGGCGGTCAAGCAGATGCTGATCGATCTCGACCTCGCGGGCGAGAAGGAGGTGCTGCTGAAGGAGCTCGCCGAGACCAAGTCCGAGCTCAAGCCCAAGAAGATCATCAAGCGCCT
>DASSIU010000017.1:0-5530 GCA_035691585.1 Sphingomicrobium sp.
CGCGACTTCATCACGGCGTACCAGTCCTTGGTCTGCTTGTGCCCGCGCCAGTCGAGCGCGCCGAGATAATCGATCACCGATAGGTGTGCCGCGGCCGTGAAATCGGCGAGGCTGAGGCCCGGGCCGGCCAGCCAGCGGCGATGGTCGAGCAGGTAATCGAGATAATCGAGGTGCTCCGAAGCCGTCCGCATGGCCTCGCGCAGAATCCGCGTGTCTGGACTCTCGCGATTGACGAGCCGCTTCCTCATTCGCTCGTTCATCAGCGGCTCGACCGCCTCGCGGTAGAGCTTGATGTCGAACCATTCGGTGACCCGGCGGATCTCCGCGCGAAGCGCCGCATTGCCGTGGATCATCGGCATGCGATCGACGGTCTCGTCGAAATATTCCACGATCGGCTGGGAGCCGATCAGCGTGACGCCCTGGTCAGGCTCGACCATGACCGGAGTTTCGCCGGCCGGGTTCAGGTCGATGAACTCGTCCCGCGTCTCCCAGGGGTTCTCCCGCACCAGTTCATGCCCAACGCCTTTTTCCGCAAGGACGAGGCGGACCTTGCGGGAAAAGGGGCACAGCGGGAATTGGAAGAGCTGCCACATGCTCGGGGCAGCTTTAGCGGTTAAGTTGGGGGCGTCTAGCGCTCCGGATAGGTCGGATCGGGCATATTCGCGACGGCCCGTTCGACCGACCGCTGGACGTCCTTGAGGTCGCGCATCACCCGGGGAAGCGTGCGCTGCATCGCAGCCATGCCCTGCTCGAGCTGCGGTCCGACGCTCGCGACCTGGCGCTGATAATCACGGTCGAAATTCGGATCCTTCATGCGGGCGAGATCGTGAAGAGTGACGTTCTTTTCCAACGGTGTGGCTTCGCGGCCCTCGAGGCCCGCGCGGATTTCACCCACGCGGATATTGAGCAGCGCCTGCGACACCGCCTCCATCGTGCCCGCGAGCCGATGGACGGTTGCGGGGTCGGTCAGCTCGGATGGAAGCTGCGGCGGCGGCTCCTGCGCGAACGCGGGGCTCGCGACGAGCAGAAGGGGGAGAGCGATCAGGAGCTTACGCATGGGCCATCACCATCTAAGTGCCTGAATTATCGGACTGCAGCCTTGGCCACGCAAGTTAAAGTTTAATGACCCACGCCGAGCCAGACGAGCGCCGCGGCGCCGGCAATAATCCGGTACCAGGCGAACGGCGCGAAGCCGTGGCGCGAGATGTAATGAACGAAAGCGCGGACCACGACGAGGGCGACGAGGAAGCTGACGACGAACCCGACGGCGATCAGCCCGAACCCCACGCCGGCGCCGGACATGATTTCGTGGCGGTGCTTGACCACCTCCAGCGTGGTCGATCCGAGCATCGTCGGCACGGCGAGAAAGAAGCTGAACTCGGCCGCGGTGCGCCGTTCGACGCCGAGCGAGAGCGCCCCCATGATCGTCGCGCCCGAACGGCTGACGCCGGGAATCATGGCCAGGCATTGGGCGATTCCGATGCCGAGCGCGGTCTTGACCGGCATTTCGGCAACTCCCACCGTGTCGCTTCGCTTCGCCAGCCTTTCGATGATCAGGATCGCGATTCCCCCGACGATCAGCGCGATCGCCACCACCCTGGCGTTCCCGAGCAGCGCCTCGATATGCTTGATCAGGATGAAGCCGAGGATCGCGGCAGGCAGGAAGGCGATGAGGATGTTGCGGACGAAGCTCCACGACATCGGGTTGTTCCTGACCAGCCCTTCGAGGACGGCCCAGAAGGTGCGCCAGTACAGCACGACGATCGCGAGGATCGCACCCAACTGGATGATGACGTTGAAGTATTCCCACTTCGCAGCGTCGAAGCCGAGCAGCTCGGTGGCAAGGATCAGATGCCCGGTCGAGGAGATCGGGAGGAACTCGGTGACGCCCTCGACGATGCCGAGGATGATCGCGATCAGCAGGATTGGCATTCGAGGAAGTCAGCCGCTCAGTTCGATGCCGTCAAATGAATTCTCCGACCGGCGAAGCGATTGCCCCGGTATCGGTGCAGCCACTCATCGCCGACCGCGGCGAGCGGCGATGGCTGGATTGCGAATGCATCGAGTCCCGGGAACTCGCCCGACGGCACATTGTCACGGCTGAGCATCAGCCACTGGTCGCGGGTCAGGGGCGCTCCCGGGAGCCAGCCGAACTGCGACAGCAGGCTTCCGAACATATCCGGCAAGGGTACGATCTCGGGACTCTGACCGGTGATGGCCAGGATCGTCCGGTGGAGCTCGATCATGCTCATCACCTGCGGACCGCCGATCTCATAGGTCTGGCCGCCGAAGCGCGCGGGACCGAGGGCCGCCATGGCGATCGCCTTGGCGACATCGCGGACATAGACCGGCTGGAACTTGCGCTTGCCGGCGATGACCGGGAGGAATGGCAGGCTCGCCATGCCGGCGAAACGGTTCGTCAGCTGGTCCTCGGGGCCGAACACCAGCGACGGGCGGACCAGGGTTGCTGTCGGAAATGCCTCCCGAACCAGGGCTTCGCCTTCGGCCTTTGTTTTCCCGTAAGCGGAGGGTGATTCAGCAGACGCGCCGATCGCGGAGATATGGACTAGCGCATCGACCCCCGCTTCGACGGCGGCTTCGGCCACATTTCGAGCGCCGTCGACATGGGTCGCGTACATTCGCTTGCCAAAGGTGCCGCAAAGGTTGATCGCGGCGGTCGCGCTCTTCAGCGCTTCGCGGACGGCGACCGGCTTGGTGATGTCCGCCTTGACGAAGCCGAACTGCCCGACCTGTCCCAGCGGCTGGATGAAGTAGGAGTTACGGGGATCGCGGCTCGCCACCCGCACTCGAACGCCGCTCCGGAACAGATATTCGCACACGTATCGGCCGATGAATCCATCGCCGCCGAACACTGTCACCAGCTCTTCTTTGCGCTCGATCATGGGGTGGCGCACTAGCCTCTCGCTTCCCAGATTGACAAGGCGGGCCGGCGCCCCCTAAGCGCCGCCGCCTGCCAACAGACAAGCACCGTGCCCAGGTGGCGGAATTGGTAGACGCACCAGCTTCAGGTGCTGGCGCTCGCAAGGGCGTGGAGGTTCGAGTCCTCTCCTGGGCACCATACGTCCGCTTGAGAAATCCAACTCAGGACTCATTCTCGGGCGGATTAGCTCGCGCGGCTGCGCGGCAGTTGGAAAAGGAAATCTGAATTCTCAAACCAGCATCGATTGCTGGGCGAAGATACCCGCCATCGCGCCTTGCCAGGATGCCGTCGTGACCGAGGGCATGAGCGGGTTGGCGAGATCGCCGGCGGCGTAGATGCCCGGTGTGCTGGTTTCGCGGCGCTCGTCGACCTCGAGGACGATGCCGTCGGGCCTACCAACCGTCGCGAGGCCCAGTGATTCATGCAGGCTTGCCGACGGCTTGTTGCGCGGAAGGGCGAACAGGATGTCGACCGCAACCTTGGAGCCGGTATCGAGCAGGACGATGGCCTTATGGCCCCCGGGATGGGCGATTTCGGTGATCCGGCCATCGACGACAGCTATCTTGCGGCGCGCCAGATCGGCCCGGATATCCGATGGAATTTCGTGACCGTCGGCCAAGACCGTCAACGTGTCGGTCCAATTGTGGAACAGCCTGACTTGATTGTGCGACTGCGGGCCGGACCAGACGAGGCCCCAATGCTGACCGGCGACTTCAAAGCCGTCGCAATAGGGGCAGGGCACGATGGACGTGCCCCAGCCTTTGGCAAAGCCCGGAACGTCAGGCATCTGGTCGACGACGCCATAGCTCAGGATCAGGCGGCGCGCCCCAAGGCTTTCGCCATCGCCAGTGAGGACGGAGAAATCGTCGATGACGCCGGAGATGCTGTCGGCCCGGGCATTGACCAGCCTGATCGTGGGATAGCGCGCCAGCTGCTGCCGCGCCTCGGCAAGGATGTCCAGGGGCGGCTTGTGATCGTGGCCGAGCAGACCATGCGAGTGGCCGGCGAAGCGGTTGCGCGGCAGACCGGTATCGAGAACGGTGGCCTTGCGGCGGGCCCGGCCGAGCTGCAGGGCGCCGGCGAGTCCGGCAAAGCTGCCGCCGATGATGATGACGTCATCCATGGTCATGGGCTCCGTGTTGTGGATCGCTGGGGTAGTCAGCTGGAGTTATGTCCGGAAAGATCAAGATCGAGGCCGTCCTGTAGCGCATGGCTGAGGTAAGCGTTCTGCAGGCAGTCACAGCCATTTCCAGATGGCGCACGCCGTGACCGGGAGACGCAGAGCTGGATCGGCGCACTTGCGCAAATGGGCTACTCTCCCTTACCGGAGGCCATGAAACGTCAGTCCAACGCCCACGCTGTCGTCGACCAGCTCGCGGCCATCTACGACGAGTCGGTCGCCAACCTCCGTCAGGCGCTCGCCCGCTACGTCGAGGAGCGTGCGGCGCCCAACGCTAAAGCGCGCAAGAGCGGCGCGTTCGCCTATCCCGAACTTCGCATCGACTATGCCGGCAAGGGGCCGCTTTCGGCTCCGCCGCGTGCGTTCGCCCGACTCAACCAGCCCGGCATCTACACGACCAGCATCGCCAGGCCCGAGCTGTTCCGCGACTATCTCGTCGACCAGCTCGACCATCTCGCCTGCGACTATGATGTCACCATCTCGGTCGGCCGGTCGGCGAGCGAGATCCCTTATGCCTATGTGATCGAGAATAGCGGGATCCAGGTGGGCGATATCGGCACCGCCGAGCTGTCGCGCTTCTTCCCGTCGAACGAGCTGGTTCATCTCGGCGACGAGATCGCCGACGGGGTGTGGGTAAACCACCCCGACGGATCGCGGCCGCTGGCGCTGTTCGACGGGCCGCGCACCGACTTCAGCCTCGCACGGTTGCGCCATTACACCGGAACACCAGCCGAGCATTTCCAGCAGTTCGTGCTGTTCACCAACTACGTCCGATACGTCGACGAGTTCGTCGGGGTCGCGATCGACACGCTTCGCCGCAAGGATTCGCGCTACACGGCGCTGTCGGTGCCGGGCGCGCTGTACGAGCCCGGGGAGCTGATCGACGCCGAGGCGCAGATCGCCGCGGGGCAATGGCGGCGGCACCAGATGCCGGCCTATCATTTGATGGCCGACGACCGCACCGGGATCACGCTCGTCAACATCGGCGTCGGCCCGTCGAACGCCAAGACCGCCTGCGACCATGTTGCGGTGCTGCGCCCCGAAGCGTGGCTGATGATCGGCCATTGCGGCGGCCTGAGGCCCAGCCAGACGATCGGCGATTATGTGCTCGCCCACGCCTATTTGCGCGACGACCATGTGCTCGACGATGTCCTCCCGCCGGAGGTGCCGCTGCCGGCCATCGCCGAAGTGCAGAACGCGCTGTTCGACGCGACGACGGCGATTACCGGGGAGGACGAGGACAGCGTCAAGCGACGGTTGCGCACCGGAACGGTGGTCACCACCGATGACCGCAATTGGGAGCTTCGCTACGCCGCCTCGGCGCTCCGCTTCAACCAAAGCCGGGCGGTCGCGATCGACATGGAATCGGCGACGGTTGCGGCGCAGGGCTATCGCTTCCGAGTGCCCTA
>DASSIU010000018.1:0-20707 GCA_035691585.1 Sphingomicrobium sp.
CCGTGCATGTCGGGAAGATTGAGGTCGAGGCAAATGATGTCGTAATCATAGAGCTTGCCGAGATCGAGGCCCTCTTCCCCGAGATCGGTGGTGTAGACGTTGAAACCCTCGGTGCCGAGCATCAGCTCGATGCTCTTGGCCGTCGTCGGCTCGTCCTCGATCAACAGCACGCGCATTGCTTGATCCCCCATTGCGAGCCGAGAGCGTTACCTGCCCTTAACGGCCTTGAAGCAACCATTAACCATTCGAGGTCTGAAGGGAAAAGGTTAATATTTCCTAACACGCTGGATTCCTTCGATTCGTTGCAAGCGAGTCACAAATTCGTCCACAGGCGCGACTTGCGTGAGGGGCGGACATGATTCCATTGGCGCCGCAATGATCCTGTCTGATCACATCCTTTTCATCGACGCGGAGGCGCTGGTTCTTAACAAACCTGCCGGCCTGCCCGTCGACGCGCCGCGCCGCGGCGGGGATTCGATCGCGGCCAGGATCGAGGAGTTGAAGTGCGGATTCCAAAGGCCGCCGACCGCGATGCACAGGCTCGACACGGATACCAGCGGCTGCCTGCTGTTCGCCCGCACCGCGAGAGGACGCGCGACCTTCCAGCAGGCGTTCGAGACAAGAACCGTCGAGAAATATTATCTTGCGGTGATCGGCAGCGAACTGACTGAGGAGCACGGGGTGATCGATGTGCCGCTCGCCAAGACATCGAGCGAGAGAGCGGGGTGGCGGATGGTCGCGAATGATCATGGCCTCGAAGCGACAACGCGCTGGCGGCGGATTGCTATTCGTGAAGGTGCCACTTTGGTCGAATTTCGTCCACTGACGGGACGCACGCACCAAATTCGCGCTCACGCGCGCGAGGCGTTCGGGCGCGGGATCGTCGGCGACCGTGTCTATGGCGTCCCGGGCGGTCCGATGCTGCTTCATGCGTCCGGGCTCATCGTTCCGCGAGAGCGAAAGGCGACAATCGATGTCATGGCGCCGCTGCCCGATTTTTTCGGCGAGTGGCGCGGGTTCGACAAGCTCGGGACAGAGAATGCGGCCTGAAGATATCGTCATTCCGGAGCAGGCGCTCAGCGAAACCTTCCTCGCCGCAACCGGGCCCGGCGGGCAAAACGTCAACAAGGTGGCAACAGCCGTCCAGTTGCGCGTGGACCTCTTCCAGCTCGGGCTTCACCCTGAGGCCTATGAGCAGTTGAGGCGCATTGCCGGAAGCCGGGTGACCGGAGCAGGCGACTTGCTCATCACGGCCCGCCGCTTCAGGACCCAGGAGGCAAACCGCACCGATGCGCGTCGGCGACTGGCGGAGATGATCGCCGCTGCCCATATGGTACAGAAGAAGCGCAGGCCGACGCGGCCGAGCAAGGCGGCGAAAAGGCAGCGCGTCGAGAGCAAACGCCAGCGCAGCGCGGTCAAGCAGGGCCGGGGAAAGGTGACGTTCGATTGAGCTACGACTTCAAAATCGCCGCCGCCGATACCGCCACGATGTATCGCGACCTCGCCTCGGCGCTGGAGGCGCTCATTGCGGGCGAGCCGGACGCGATCGCCAACTTGGCCAATGCCTCGGCGCTGATCTTCGAGACCTTGCCCGACGTGAATTGGGTGGGCTTCTATCGTAACGTGAATCAAGAGCTGGTGCTCGGGCCCTTCCAGGGGCGACCCGCCTGTATCCGAATGACGTTCGATCAGGGCGTCTGCGGTGCTGCTGCCAAGACCCGCGAGGTGCAGCGAGTACAGGACGTTAATGCCTTTCCGGGGCACATTGCATGCGACAGCGCATCCAGGAGCGAAATCGTCGTCCCCCTGATCCGCGAAGGAAAGTTGCTCGGCGTGCTGGATATCGACAGCCCGAAGACGGCGCGCTTCACAGAGGAAGACGAAGCGGGGGTCGTGAAGCTTGGCGAGATCCTGTCGCGGGTCTTGTGACAGTTGAAGGACAGGCAGATCCCGGATCAAGTCCGGGATGACCATCTGCCGATGGTCAGCTCAACTGCTCGAGCCGCTCGTCGCTGAGAGACCCGGGAATGATCATCACCGGGCAGGGAAGCAGCCCGGCATCATTGCCCGCGAAATTCGCGACCAATGGTCCGGGGTTTCCGCTCGGCGCCGCGCCGAGCACCAATGCCGCCACTTCGTCGCGGCCTTCCAGATATTCGCGCACCGTACGCACCACCTCGCCCGAGCGCATGATGATGCTGGCATCCATCCCGCATTCATCGAGGATCTCGCCGACCGCACCGCTCACCACCCCTTCTATGCGCAGGCGCTGCTCTTCCTCGATCGCATTCTGGACCCCGCCGAACTGAACGAAGTCCTGCGGCTCGACAATTCCAAGCACCTCGACCCGGCCGCCCGTCTTGGCGGCGCGCCGAGCAGCGAAGCGGAGGGCGACGCGCGACTCCGCGCTGTCGTCGACCACCACCAGATAGGTGCGCTTCAGGTCGCTGGCCCCCATGTCTCGCCAGTGCTGCGTTAAACCGCGTCGAAGCGCAAGCCGCGGACGGGGGAATTCGGCGCAGGCTTGACCGCGCCCGCCGCATTGGCTTTGAGCCGCGAGCCCTTTCAGGACATTTGGCCATGCCGATCGAACTCAAGATGCCCGCCCTCTCCCCGACGATGGAGGAGGGGACGCTTGCCAAGTGGCTGGTCAAGGAAGGCGACGAGGTGAAGTCCGGCGACATCCTCGCGGAGATCGAGACCGACAAGGCAACCATGGAGTTCGAAGCGGTCGATGAGGGCACCGTCGCCAGGATCCTGGTGCCGGAGGGCAGCGAAGGGGTGAAGGTCGGAGCGCCGATCGCGATCCTAGCGGGCGAGGGGGAAGATTCGGCTGCCGCCGCCAGCGCCGCGCCCAAGGCCGACACCGCACCGCCGATTCCGCCCAAGGCGCCGCCCGAGCCCAAGCCTGACCAGACGCCCAAGGCGCCGCCTCGGCCGCAGGCTGCGGTCGAGACTCCGGCCGCGCCGCCGCAACCTGCCGCTCTGCCGCGCTCGGACGGGGAGCGCATTAAGGCCTCGCCGCTCGCGCGGCGCCTCGCCGAGGCGCAGGGCATCGACTTGTCGACGCTGCAGGGTAGCGGCCCCGGCGGCCGCATCGTCCGTGCCGACGTCGACGCAGCTGCCGGCCGTGGCCCCGCTGCGGCTCCGCAGCCTGCCGCTCCTCCTGCTGCCGCGCCTGCGATAGCAACCCACGCCGTCATGCCTGGGCCGATCGAGCAGGCGATCCCGCACGAGGCGATCAAGCTGTCGAACGTGCGCAAGACGATCGCCCGCCGCCTGACCGAGTCGAAGCAGCAGATCCCGCACATCTACCTGACCGTCGATATCCAGCTCGACGCGCTGTTGAAGCTTCGCGCCGAGCTCAACGCGGGGCTGGAAAGTCGCGGCGTGAAGCTCAGCGTCAACGACCTATTGATCAAAGCGCTTGCCCAGGCACTGATCGCGGTGCCGGAGTGCAACGTCGCCTTCGCCGGCGACCAGATGCTGAAGTACAGTCGAGCGGACATTTCGGTCGCGGTTTCTGTTCCTTCGGGCCTCATCACGCCGATCATCGTCGGGGCGGATACCAAGACCGTATCGGCCATCTCAACGGAGATGAAGGAGCTCGCCGGCCTTGCCCGGGACGGCAAGCTTCAGCCGCCGCAATATCAGGGCGGCACGGCGTCGCTGAGTAACATGGGCATGTTCGGCATCAAGCAGTTCGAGGCGGTGATCAATCCGCCGCAGGGCATGATCATGGCCATCGGCGCGGGCGAGAAACGGCCCTATGTGATCAGTGACAGCCTGCAGATCGCGACTGTGATGAGCGCCACGGGCAGCTTCGACCACCGAGCGATCGACGGGGCCGACGGCGCGAAGCTGATGAAGGCTTTCAAGGAGCTGGTCGAGAACCCACTGGGGATGCTGGCTTGATCCGAGAGGCGGTGATCCGTGTCACCGCCATGCCAGCCGACACCAACCCCTATGGGGGCGTGTTCGGCGGGTGGCTGATGGGGCAGATGGGGCTTGCCTGCGGGTCGTTCGTGTCGCGACGCACCAAGGGAAAAGCGCTGCTTGTAGCAGCCGACGCAATCAAGTTCCCGGGATCGATGACCGTCGGCGACGAGCTCAGCGTCTACGTCGATCTGCTGAAGGAAGGCCGGACGTCATTACGGCTCAAGGCCGAGGCGGTCGGACGGAAGCGAGACAGCGAACAAGAAACCGTCGTCGCGGAGGGCGAGTTCACCTTTGTCGCACTCGACGAACAAGGAAAGCCGCGAGCCTTCGCGGAGGAAAGTGAAGAGAATGGCTGACAATTACGACGTCATCGTGCTTGGCTCGGGCCCTGGCGGCTATGTCGCTGCGATCCGCGCGGCGCAGCTGGGCCTCAAGACGGCAATCGTCGAGCGCGAATTGCTGGGCGGTATTTGCCTTAACTGGGGGTGCATCCCGACCAAGGCGCTGCTGCGCTCCGCAGAGGTGCTTCACCTGATGAAACACGCCGATGCCTACGGGCTGAGCAACGAGAAGCCGTCGTTCGATCTCGGCAAAGTCGTGGCGCGCAGCCGGGCCGTCGCCAAGCAGCTGAACCAGGGCGTCGCGCACCTCATGAAGAAGAACAAGATCACCGTCGTGATGGGCGAGGGAAAGCTCACCGGCAAAGGCAAGATGTCGGTGATGGGGTCTGACGGGAAAACGACCGAACTCGCCGCCAGGCATATCATCGTCGCGACCGGCGCAAGGGCGCGAGACCTGCCGTTCGCGAAGGCAGACGGTAAGCGCATCTGGACCTACCGACACGCCATGACTCCGCCGGAGATGCCGACCGAGCTGCTGGTCATCGGCTCCGGCGCAATCGGGATCGAGTTCGCGAGCTTCTACGCAGACCTTGGGGCCAAGGTGACGGTCGTAGAGATGCTCGACCGCGTGGTTCCGGTCGAGGATGCCGAAGTCAGCGCGCAGCTCGCCAAAAGCCTGCAGAAGCAGGGGCTAACAATCCTGACCGGCGCGGGTGTCGAGAGCCTTAAGCCGGACACGGAAGGCGTCGCTGCGAAAATCAAGACGAGCGACGGCAAGACTGCCGACCAGCGCTTCAGCCACTGCATCGTTGCCGTCGGGATCGCGCCTAATACGGAGAATATCGGCGTCGAAGCGTTGGGCATGAAGATGACCAAGGGGCACATCGAAACCGATCCTCTGTGCCGGACCAATGTGCCCGGCATCTGGGCGATCGGCGACGTCACAGCCCCCCCCTGGCTCGCGCACAAGGCGAGTCACGAGGGCGTCACCGCCGCCGAGGCGATCGCGAAAGAACTCGGCAACAAGGATGCTCACCCGCACCCGACCGACCCGAAGAATATCCCCGGCTGTACTTACTGCCGGCCGCAGGTCGCGAGTGTTGGCCTCACCGAAGCCGCGGCGAAGGAGAAGGGCTATGAGGTCAAGGTCGGGAAGTTCCCGGCGATCGGCAACGGCAAGGCGATCGCGCTGGGCGAAGTCGACGGCTTCGTGAAGACGGTGTTCGATGCCAGGACCGGCGAGCTTCTCGGAGCGCACATGATCGGCGCCGAGGTCACCGAGCTGATCCAGGGCTTTACCATCGGCAAGACAGCGGAGCTGGTCGAGACGGACTTCATCCAGACTGTCTTCCCGCACCCGACCCTGTCCGAGATGATGCACGAAAGCGTGCTCGCCGCATTCGGCCGCGTGATCCACATCTAGGCGGCCCCGCGCGAGCGTGGCTGACGGGCGGCGCTGTCGCGCTGCTGATCGCGGGTATTGCGGCGACCTTCTGGCCTGGCGTCGTCATGTACGACACCGTTGCGCAGTACGGCCAGGTGCTGAGCAACGACGTGGACGACTGGCACCCGCCTGTGATGGTCCGGTTGTGGCAACTGCTGCATCAGCTGGGCGGCACGACGGGCCCGATGTTTGTGGTGCAGGCGGGCCTTTACACGCTTGGCTTTGCACTCGTTGTCGCAGTGTTCGCGCGGACCGACCGCTGGCGAGCCGCCGTTTCGGCGGCGGTGCTTGCGCTGTCGCCGCTGCTGCTCGGATGGCAGATGGTCGTGCTGAAGGACGCGCAGATGCTCGGCGCACTGCTCGCCGCCTTCGGGATTGTCGCTCATTACAGGCTCGTTGAGCGAAGAGTTCCTGTCCTTGCTGCGGTCGCCGTCACGGCGCTCATCCTCTACGCAACCCTCGTGCGGGCGAACGCGGTGTTTGCAACTGTCCCGCTTGCGGTGCTGTTGTCGCCCAGGCCGAAGTCCATGCCTGCCAGAGCCCTGGCCGGGCTGGCGGCCATCGCGGTCGTGCTGGCGGTCGCTCCTGTTATCAACCATCGCGTCTTCGACGCCGCGCCGAGCGGCGTCACCAAGACCCAGCCGCTGTTCGACCTCGCTGCCATAGCTGTCGCGACCGACGACCCGACGCCGTTCACCCCTGAGGAACGGACCAAGATGGTCACCCGGCATTGCGTAAAGCCATTCTTCTGGGATCCGCTCGCCGATCCGACGGCATGCGGACCCATTACCGATCGAGTCAAAGCGCAGGACGAGCTAAATCTGTATGCTGAGCTTGCAAGGGCGGCCGCGGCACACCCGCTTGCTTACGTCGAGCATCGGCTGCGCCACTGGAACTCGACCGAGCGATGGCTTGTCCGACCGAACCTCCCGGATGCCGCGCCCCCGATCGAAGCGGAGCCGAACGAC
Source organism: Sphingomicrobium sp. (assembly GCA_035691585.1). GTDB lineage: Bacteria > Pseudomonadota > Alphaproteobacteria > Sphingomonadales > Sphingomonadaceae > Sphingomicrobium. The sequence goes on from DASSIU010000018.1 coordinate 6,693, forward strand.
CTTGGCCTCGGCACGCCCTCGAGCGATGTCGCCTCCAGCTGGCAGGACGCAGCGGCAATAGAAGTGTCGACACCGCTCGGTTGGCCGATCGTCTGGACGCTCATCGCGACGCTTCTGCTGCCGTGCGCATGGCGCCGCCGTGAGGAACACGCGGGTGCCCTCGCACTCGCGCTCCTCGCCTCCGCGGTGACACTGGAAGCAAGCTTCCTGGTAATCAGCATCGCCTCGGACTTGCGTTACCATCTGTGGTCGATGACGGCGTCCGGGCTCGGTCTCATTCTGCTCAGCAACAATTTGCGCCCGGGCCGCCGTTACTTGACGATCGGCACGGCAATGCTTGTGCTCGTCGCTGCAGGGGGGATTTACTCGCGCGCGTCGCTTCCATCGGCGCCGGACAGCTACCAGGGCATGGTGCACGCGGCATCTGGATGAACCAATTGCGCACAGCTATCCCAGCGCCATGAGCGGGCACACGACCACAACACGGACGCTCGTCGTCGCGCTCGCGGCGAACCTCGGGATCGCGGCTTCGAAGTTCGTTGCCGCGGCGATCACCGGCTCCTCGGCGATGCTGACGGAAGGGGTGCACAGCGTGGTCGATTCGACCAACCAGCTGCTGCTGATGTGGGGCCGCCGCCAGTCAAAGCGTCCGCCCGACAGGCTGCACCCGTTCGGCTACGGGCGCGAGCTCTATTTCTGGAGCTTCGTCGTCGCAGTGCTGGTCTTCTCGCTCGGCGCCGGCGTCTCGGTCTACGAAGGCATCATCCACATCGCCCATCCCGAGCGGGCGGTGGACCCGATCATTGCTTATGCGGTGCTGTTGGTCGCCTTCCTGCTGGAAGGCTGGTCGACGGTCGAGGCATTCGCCGACTTCAAGAAGGCGAAGGGAGAGCTCGGCTGGTTCAAGGCCGTGCGAAAGTCGAAGGACCCTCCGGCGTTCATCATCCTGCTTGAGAACGGGGCCGCGATGGCCGGGATCATCGCCGCCGCGATCGGCCTCCTCCTGTCGCAGCTGACTCACGATCCGTTCTACGACGGTGCGGCATCGGTGGTGATCGGGATCATTCTCGGCCTGACCGCGGCGTGGCTCGCGCATGAATCGAAAGGATTGCTCATCGGCGAAGCGGCCGATCCGGAGCTGGTCGACAGCCTGCGCCAGCTCGTGCGCGACCAGGCCGGAGTAGTCGGAGTGGGGCACGTACTGACCATTCACAGTTCCCCCGACCAGATCACAGCAATGCTGAACGTCGATTTTCGGGATGATATGCTCGCCGGAGAGGTCGAGCACATCGTCTGCCAGGTCGAGGAAGAAGCGCGCGAGCGGTGGCCCGCGGTCAAGCGCCTGTTCGTGCGTCCGATGCAGGGCGCGGCAGACCAACTGGAGCACGGATAGAAATGACGAAGTCGATGCACGACGTCTCCGACCCGCGCAACGCGTCGATCCTTATCAATGTGAACGGCGAGCTGAAGCCGCGCGCCGAGGCGGTGGTCTCGGTGTTCGATTCCGGCTTCATGCTGGGCGATGGTGTCTGGGAGGGCCTGCGGGTCCACAACGGGAAGCTCGGTTTTCTCGACCGCCACCTCGATCGATTGTTCGAGGGCGCAAAGGCGATCGCCATGGACATCGGCATCACCCGTGAGGAGCTGACGCAGCGCCTCTATGAGACGCTCGACGCGAATGGCATGAGCGACGGAGTCCACGTTCGCCTGATGGTCACACGCGGCGTGCGCTCGACGCCCTACCAGGACCCGCGGGTGGTGGTCGGTGGACCGACGATCGTGATCGTCGCGGAGTATAAGGAAGCCGATCCCGCCATTTACGAACGCGGCCTCAAGCTGTTCACCGTCCATGTCCGACGTGGCGATCCGGCGGTGCAGGATCAAAAGATCAATTCGCACTCGAAGCTCAACTGCATCCTGGCCTCGATCCAGGCGACGCAGGCGGGCGCCGACGAAGCGCTGATGCTCGATCCCCTGGGCTTCGTGGCGACCTGCAATTCGACCCACTTCTTCATCGTCCGCAACGGCGAGATCTGGACCTCGAGCGGCAAATACTGCCTCGGCGGCATCACGCGCGGACTTGCACTGGAGGTCGCTCGCGAAGCAGGCATCCGGGCGATCGAGAAGGATTTCTCGCTGACCGACGTCTACGGCGCCGACGAGGCGTTCGTCACCGGGACATTCGCCGGAATCGTTCCGGTGCGCGAGATCGACGGTCGCCAGCTCACCTGCCGCGGCCCGATGGTTGAGCGCTTGCAGGGACTCTACGCCGACCGCGTCGAGCGCGATGCCGAGGAGCAGCAACGTCCATGACTTTGCGCATCGCCATGTGGTCGGGACCGCGCAACCTCTCCACGGCGATGATGCGAAGCTTCGGCAGCCGGGGTGATACATTCGTTTCCGACGAGCCGTTCTACGGGTGCTTCCTGAAGGAGACCGCCGCCGATCATCCCATGCGTGAAGAGGTGATCGCGGCAATGGACTGTGATTGGCATAGCGTCATGGCATCCCTCCGCGCGGATGCGCCCGACGGTTCCCCCGTCTGGTACCAGAAGCACATGTGGCACCACATGGCTGGTCCGGTCGGCTATGACCATTTCGCGGGCTTCACCCATGCCTTCCTGATCCGCGAACCAGAGCGGATGATCGCGTCTTACCTGCGCAAGCGCGACACGGCGGCATTCGAGGGCTTCGGTATGGATCGCCAGGCCGACTTCTTCGAGCGGGAGGCGCAACGCCTGGGCCATGCGCCGCCGGTGATCGACGCGAACGACGTGCTTGCGGACCCCGAGGGCGTGCTGTCGAGTCTCTGCGCCGCGCTTGGCATCGCCTGGGATCCGGTGATGCTAAGCTGGGCCCCGGGCCGCCGAGAGACCGATGGTCCATGGGCGCCCCACTGGTATGGCGCGGTCGAGAAAAGCACGAGCTTCGGCCATCCTGAGACGGGGCCAGTCGAGCTTCCCGATGACGCTCGTCGGCTAGCCGAGCGCTGTCGGCCTTATTACGAACGGTTGGCGGCGCACCGGATCAGGCCCTGAGGGGCTCTCCGCTCGATCAAGCTTCGACAGCGACGCCGTTCTTCGCCCAATCTCGATCGACGTCGACACCTTGCTCCGCCCATTCGTCGCGAGTCCAGCACTCGACCGGCTGGGCAACGTTGCCGGTGAGGTCGACCCTCATGCAATATCTCGTACCCGGAGTCCCCGGAGGAGCCGGCACGCTCGGAGGCGGCCCATAGTTCGGAGGTAGGGGACCGGAATCGGGTTGCGCTGTTGCCGCTGACGCAACGGCAATCGTACCCAGGGCGATCGTTAGTGCTTTCAATGCCATGTCGACTCTCCTCGAAGGCAGCAAAACTTCTTACTTCCGCTCGTACGTTCCCACCAGTTCGCCCTGGGCAAGGGCGTTCTTTCGCGCAGCGTTCTCGACATCGACCACCTTGGCGCCGGGGCCGACATCGAGCCGGTCCACGCCGAGCGCGAACAGCTTGAAATGATAATGATGCGGTCCATGCCCCTTGGGTGGGCAGGGTCCGCCGTAGCCCGGCTTTCCGAAGTCGTTGGTCACCTCGGTTCCGACGCGCTGCCCACCCCCGATGGACCGCGCTGAAGACGGAATGTCGTACACGCCCCAGTGACGGAAGGTACCGCTCGGGGCGTCGGGATCGTCGATCACCAGCGCGAAGCTCTTCGTCCCTTCCGGCGGTTCGCCCCAATGCAGCGCGGGTGCCTGATCTGCGCCGTCGCAAGTGTATTGGACCGGGATCGGCTGGCCATTCTGAAAAGCATCGCTCGTCAGGTTGAGCTTGGTGAGGGTGGTGGCGTTCTCCACGGCAGATCCTCCGTTCATTTGCTTGGTCGCGTCATTGCTCGCTCCGCAGCTCGCCAAAGCCCCGAGGGCAAGAGCAGGCGCAAATTTGATGAACGCGTGAGTCATTCTTGCGCGTCCTTGGGCTGCGGCAAACCACGAACGAGCTACCGCCGACGTCCGTTCCTTTGTTCGTCCGGCGCGGTTGACCCTTCATCGCACCATCGCTATGTGCCCGCCCGTCCGAGCGAGAGGGATCTAATCGCCGTTCGCCGGGCAAGAGCTGAACATTGCTCAACATGCGCGTCGCCAGGCAGCCCCAAAAAGGCCGCTTCGGCTCCGCGCCTTTTCTGTTGAGCAAAGTAACCGCGGGGTCTTCCCGCAATGAAAGGTGAAGCGGCTTCATGCCAACGATTAACCAGCTGATCCGCAAGGGTCGCGAACCGCAGAAGGCCAAGTCGAAGGTCCCTGCAATGGAACAGAACCCGCAGAAGCGCGGCGTCTGCACCCGTGTCTACACCACCACCCCCAAGAAGCCGAACTCGGCGCTCCGCAAAGTGGCCAAGGTCCGACTGACCAACCAGCGCGAAGTGATCAGCTACATCCCGGGCGAGGGTCACAACCTTCAGGAGCACAGCGTCGTGCTGATCCGGGGCGGCCGTGTTCGCGACCTTCCTGGCGTTCGCTATCACGTCCTTCGCGGTGTGCTCGATACGCAGGGCGTAAAGGATCGCCGGCAGTCGCGGTCCAAGTACGGCGCCAAGCGTCCCAAATAATCCACGAGAGTAAGCCCCGGGCAATTGAAGTCCCGGAACAGGCTGAAGAGAAAGGAATTTTCCAATGTCTCGTCGTCGTCGCCCAGAGAAGCGCGAAATTCTCCCCGATCCGAAGTTCGGGGACCTCACTTTGTCGAAGTTCATGAATTCAGTCATGCTCGACGGCAAGAAATCGGTCGCCGAAGGCATCGTCTACGGCGCCCTCGAGAGCGTCGAGACGCGCCTGAAGCGCGAGCCGCTCGGCGTGTTTCATGACGCGCTCAACAATGTGAAGCCGGGCATCGAGGTGCGCAGCCGCCGGGTCGGCGGTGCAACCTATCAGGTTCCAGTCGAGGTTCGTCCGGAGCGCGCCCAGGCACTTGCCATCCGCTGGCTCATCTCCGCCGCCCGCGCGCGGTCGGAAAAGACCATGTCCGCTCGCTTGTCGGGCGAACTGATGGATGCGTCGCAGAACCGCGGCAACGCCGTCAAGAAGCGCGAGGACACCCACCGTATGGCCGAAGCGAACCGCGCGTTCAGCCACTACCGCTGGTAAGTTTCATACCTATATCGTGGGAAGCCGGGTCCGCCGGCTCCCCACATCGCTAAGGAAATTCAGAAAATGGCCCGCAGCCATCCGCTCGAACGTTATCGCAATATCGGCATCATGGCGCATATCGACGCCGGCAAGACGACCACGACCGAGCGCATCCTCTATTACACCGGCAAGTCCTACAAGATCGGCGAGGTCCACGAGGGCACCGCGACCATGGACTGGATGGAGCAGGAGCAGGAGCGGGGCATCACCATCACGTCCGCGGCGACGACATGCTTCTGGAGCGCCGACGAGGGCAAGGGCGAAGAGCACCGGATCAACATCATCGATACCCCCGGCCACGTCGACTTCACCATCGAGGTCGAGCGTTCGCTGCGTGTACTCGACGGCGCCGTTGCCTGCTTCGACGGCGTCGCCGGCGTCGAGCCTCAATCCGAGACCGTATGGCGGCAAGCGGAGAAGTACAACGTTCCGCGTATGTGCTTCGTCAACAAGCTCGATCGCACCGGTGCCAACTTCGAGATGTGCGTGGGGATGATCAAGGACCGCCTCGGCGCCCGTCCAATGGTCCTGTACCTCCCGATCGGCCTCGAAGGCGGATTCAAGGGCCTCGTCGATCTGGTCGAGAACCGCGCCATCATCTGGCTCGACGAGAGCCTCGGGGCCAAGTTCGAATATCATCCGATTCCCGACGACATGAAGGATGCCGCCGAGGCGGCCCGCATGGAATTGATCGAGATGGCCGTCGAACAGGACGACGAGGTCATGGAGGCCTATCTCGAGGGCAATGAGCCGGATACGGCGACGCTCAAGAAGCTGATTCGCAAGGGAACGCTCAACTTCTCGTTCGTGCCCGTGCTTTGCGGCTCTGCGTTCAAGAACAAGGGCGTTCAGCCTTTGCTCGACGCCGTCGTGGACTATCTGCCGAGCCCGCTCGACATTCCGCCGGTCGAGGGCATCAATCCCGACACCGACGCGGAAGACACCCGCGAAGCTTCGGATACCGCGCCGTTCTCGGCGCTTGCGTTCAAGATCATGAACGACCCGTTTGTCGGATCGCTCACCTTCGCGCGCATCTACTCGGGCAAGCTCGAGAAGGGCACCGTTTCAAACTCGGTGAAGGACAAGAAGGAAAAGATTGGCCGCATGCTGCTGATGCATGCGAACAACCGTGAGGACATCGACGTCGCCTATGCCGGCGACATCGTCGCCATCGCCGGTCTCAAGGAGACAACGACCGGCGATACACTGTGCGATCCGAACAAGCCGATCATCCTCGAACGGATGGAATTCCCGGATCCTGTCATCGAGGTCGCCGTGGAACCCAAGACCAAGGCCGACCAGGAGAAGATGGGCATCGCGCTCAATCGCCTGGCTGCCGAAGATCCGAGCTTCAGGGTGACCACCGACCATGAATCGGGCCAGACGATCATCAAGGGGATGGGCGAGCTCCACCTCGAGATTCTGGTCGACCGCATGAAGCGCGAGTTCAAGGTCGAGGCGAATGTCGGCGCTCCGCAGGTCGCCTATCGCGAATATCTCGGTAAGCCGGTCGAGCTGACCTATACCCATAAGAAGCAGTCGGGCGGCTCAGGCCAGTTCGGCGAGGTAAAGGTCAAGGTCGTCCCTGGCGAGCGTGGCTCGGGCTTCCAGTTCATCGACGAGATCAAGGGCGGCAATATCCCCCGCGAATATATTCCCTCGGTCGAGAAGGGATTCAGGGAAACCGCTGAAACCGGCTCGCTGATCGGCTTCCCGATCGTCGACTTCGCGGTGCACCTGCTCGACGGCAAGTATCACGACGTCGACTCATCGGCGCTGGCGTTCGAGATCACCGGCCGCGGCGCGATGCGCGAAGCCGCGCAGAAAGCCGGAATCAAGATCCTCGAGCCGATCATGAAGGTCGAGGTCGTAACCCCGGAGCAGTATCTCGGCGACGTCATCGGCGATCTCAACAGTCGGCGTGGACAGGTTCAGGGCCAGGACAGTCGCGGCAATGCCATGGCGGTCGAGGCGATTGTGCCGCTGGCCAATATGTTCGGCTACGTGAACCAGCTCCGTTCGTTCACCCAGGGACGCGCTCAATACACGATGCAGTTCTCGCATTATGACGAAGTGCCGAAGAACGTCGCCGACGAGGTGAAGGCGAAGCTGGCGTAAGCGCAAATTTGTAGTTATGGGCGCGTCCGCGATGAGGGCGGGCCGCCCGAATTCCAGAAAAGAAGAGGCGTAAAATGGCTAAGGCTAAATTCGAGCGGAATAAGCCGCACGTGAACATCGGCACCATTGGTCACGTCGACCATGGCAAGACGTCGCTGACGGCGGCGATCACCAAGGTTCTTGCCGAATCCGGCAAGGCCGAGTTCACCGATTATGCAAACATCGACAAAGCGCCCGAGGAGCGCGAGCGCGGCATCACCATCTCGACCGCTCACGTCGAGTATGAGACCGACAAGCGCCACTATGCGCACGTCGATTGCCCGGGCCACGCCGACTATGTGAAGAACATGATCACCGGCGCCGCGCAGATGGACGGAGCGATCCTCGTCGTGTCGGCCGCCGACGGCCCCATGCCGCAGACGAAGGAGCACATCCTGCTCGCCAAGCAGGTCGGCGTTCCGACCATGGTCGTGTTCCTGAACAAGGTCGATCAGGTCGACGATCCGGAGCTTCTGGAGCTCGTTGAGCTCGAAATCCGCGAGGAGCTTTCCAAACGGGATTTCGACGGCGACAACATTCCGATCATTGCCGGCTCGGCGCTTGCTGCCCTCGAGGACAGCAACAAGGAGCAGGGTCACGACGCGATTCTGAAGCTGATGGACGCGGTCGACGACTGGATTCCGACCCCGGACCGTCCGCTCGACAAGCCGTTCCTGATGCCGATTGAGGACGTATTCTCGATCTCCGGCCGCGGCACTGTCGTCACCGGCCGTGTCGAGCAGGGTGTCGTCAAGGTTGGCGAGGAAGTCGAGATCGTCGGCATTCGCGACACCCAGAAGACGGTCGTCACCGGTGTCGAGATGTTCCGGAAGCTGCTCGATCAGGGCCAGGCGGGCGACAATATCGGCGCACTTCTGCGCGGCGTCGGCCGCGAGGACGTCGAGCGCGGCCAGGTGCTGTGCAAGCCGGGCTCGATCAAGCCCCACACCGATTTCTCGGCCGAGGTGTATGTCCTGTCGAAGGACGAGGGTGGCCGTCACACGCCGTTCTTCGCCAACTATCGTCCGCAATTCTACTTCCGGACCACGGACGTCACCGGCGAAGTTCAGCTTCCCGAGGGCACCGAGATGGTGATGCCGGGCGACAACGTGAATCTGGGCGTCAAGCTGATTGCCCCGATCGCCATGGACCCGGGTCTGCGCTTCGCGATCCGCGAAGGCGGCCGGACTGTTGGCGCGGGGGTTGTCGCCAACATCACGAAGTAATATAGGGCGCCAGCCGCGCGGGTCTTCAGATTCGCGCGGCTTCGCTTTTGAGTTAAGTTTGTTGATCGCGAGCCGAGGCTTTGGCCGAGGTTCGCAGGCTCTTTCGCATCGGTAGGGACATGGACACGCAGAACATCCGCATTCGCCTGAAGGCATTCGATCATCGAGTGCTCGATCAGGCTACTGGCGACATCGCCGATACGGCGCGCCGGACGGGTGCACTCATCCGCGGTCCGATTCCCCTTCCGACGCGTATCGAGAAATTCACCGTCAACCGGTCGCCGCACGTCGACAAGAAGTCGCGCGAGCAGTTCGAGGTGAGGACGTACAAAAGGCTGCTCGACATCGTGCAGCCGACCCCGCAGACGGTCGACGCGCTGATGAAGCTCGATCTGGCCGCAGGCGTGGACGTCGAGATCAAACTGGCCTAACCGGCCAGCGCCGGCCTCGGGGCCTGCGAAATAGGGTGGATACCGCCGGAGATTAGCTCCGGGCCGCGTCCCCGCCGCTCTTTTCGAGGAGCATTAGCCCAGGCGGGGCACGCAAACATTTGGATGGGCTGCACGCACCTGAAGCGGTTCGGGTGCCTCTGTGGAGGAGTTTGGTCATGCGCACCGGCGTGATCGCCAAGAAGGTCGGAATGACCCGCCTGTTCCAGGCGGACGGTCGGCACGTGCCGGTAACCGTCCTGCAACTGGACGACGTGCAGGTCATCGGCCGTCGTGAACAAGATCGTGACGGCTATACCGCCGTCCAGCTCGGCGCGGGCAAGGCGAAGGCGAAGAATGTCGCCAAGCCACAGCGCTCGGCATTCGGCAAAGCCGAGGTCGAGCCGAAGGCGCGGATCGCCGAGTTCCGCGTTGCAGATGACGCGCTGCTCGATGTCGGCGCGCACATCAGTGCGGATCACTTCGTCGCCGGCCAGATGGTCGACGTCGCGGGCGTGACGCAGGGCAAGGGCTTTGCAGGCGCGATGAAGCGCTGGGGGTTCGGCGGTCTTCGCGCGACCCACGGCGTCTCGGTCTCCCACCGCTCTCACGGTTCGACCGGCAACCGTCAGGACCCGGGCCGAGTCTTCAAAAACAAGAAGATGGCCGGCCACATGGGAGCGCGTAACCGCACCCAGCAGAACCTCGAGGTCGTCCGCACCGACCCGATCCGCGGCCTCTTGTTCATCAAGGGCTCCGTGCCCGGTCACAAGGGTGCGTGGCTGACGGTTAGCGACGCGATCAAGCTGCCGCGCCCCGACGCCGCGCCATATCCGGCCGCAATCCTCGAAGGCCGCAAGGTCGAGGAGCTAGAGGTTCCGGAAGCGGGCCTGGTTGACGAAGCCGCGGTTCACGAGATCCCCGCGCTCCCGAGCGATGAGGAAGTCGCCGCGATCGCCGCGGAGCAGGAAGCTGGCGCTGCAGCCGAAGCTGTGGCTGCCGAGGCGGCCGAAAATGAAGCAACGGAAGCTCCCGCGGACGAGGCCAAGCCCGAAGCCGACGAGAGCAAGGAAGGCTAAGATGAAGGTCAAGGTACAGACCCTCGACGCTGGCAAGGGCGGCGACATCGAGCTCAACGACGAGATTTTCGCCGTTGAGCCTCGCGCCGACATCCTTCACCGCGTCGTCACCTGGCAGCTCGTCAACCGCCGCGCTCCGGCGCGCGCGGCGCGCGAGCGCAGCGACGTCGCGCGCACCGGCAAGAAGTTCGGACGCCAGAAGGGCGGCGGCACTGCCCGTCACGGCGACCGCAAGGCGCCGATCTTCATCGGCGGCGGCAAGGCGCACGGTCCCCGTGCTCGTGTTTTCACCTCGAGCCTCAACAAGAAGGTCCGCGCGCTGGGCCTCAAGATGGCGCTGTCCTCGAAAGCGAAGGAAGGCAATTTGGTCGTGCTCGACAACCTCGACGTCGAGGAGGGCAAGACCAAGGCGCTGAGGGCTCAGCTCGGCAAGCTTGGGTTCGGCAAGAGCGCGCTGGTGATCGACGGCGACGCGCTCAACGTCGGTTTTGCTCGCGCCTCGTCGAACCTCGAGAGCGTCAACCTGCTGCCGGCGATGGGCGCCAATGTTTACGACATCATGCGGCACGACACCCTGGTTCTGACCCGTGCTGCCGTCGAAAGGCTGGAGGCCCGCTTCAATGGCTAAGAAGCAGCAGGCGGCGCCGGATGCGCGCCACTATGACATCGTGCTCGCTCCGCACATCACCGAGAAGTCGACCATGCTCTCGGAGACCAATGCGGTGGTGTTCAGGGTCGCTCCGACGGCAACCAAGCCGGAGATCAAGGCCGCGATCGAGGCCCTGTTCAACGTCAAGGTGACGAACGTGAACACGATCATCACCAAGGGCAAGTCGAAGCGGTGGCAGGGCCGTCCCTACCAGCGTTCGGATATGAAGAAAGCGATCGTGACACTGGCTGAGGGCCAATCGATCGACGTGACGAGCGGGATCTAAGCCATGGCTCTCAAACAATACAAGCCAACCTCTTCGGCCCGCCGTGGCCTGATCCTGGTCGACAAGTCGGCGCTGTGGAAGGGCAAGCCCGTCAAGGCGCTGACCGAAGGCAAGCGCAAGACCGGCGGCCGCAACAACAAGGGCCATGTGACCAGCCGCGGCATCGCCGGCGGTCACAAGCAGAAGTACCGCACGATCGACTTCAAGCGGCGCACGTGGGACGTGGCAGCGACCGTCGAGCGGCTCGAGTATGACCCGAACCGCTCGGCCTTCATTGCGCTGGTGACCTACGAAGGCGGCGAGCAGGCCTACATCCTCGCTCCCCAGCGTCTCGCTCCAGGCGACAAGGTCGTCGCGGGCAAGAAGGTCGACGTGAAGCCCGGAAACGCGATGGAAATCGGCCAGATGCCCGTCGGCACCATTGTCCACAACGTGGAGATGAAGCCCGGCAAGGGTGGCCAGATCGCCCGTGCGGCGGGGACCTATGTCCAGGTGGTCGGCCGCGACCGGGGAATGGTCATCGTCAGGCTGAATTCGGGCGAACAGCGATACATTCGTTCGGACTGCATGGCGACGGTCGGGGCTGTGTCGAACCCGGACAATGCCAACCAGAACCTCGCCAAGGCCGGTCGCAACCGCTGGCTCGGCAAGCGCCCGCTGACGCGCGGCGTCGCCAAGAACCCGGTCGATCACCCGCACGGCGGCGGCGAAGGCCGCACGTCCGGCGGCCGCCATCCGGTCACTCCTTGGGGCAAGCCGACCAAGGGTGCCCGCACTCGTCACAACAAGTCGACCGACAAGTTCATCATCCGGTCGCGTCACGCGAAGAAGAAGGGTTAAGTCATGGCCCGCTCCATCTGGAAAGGTCCGTTCGTCGAGCTTTCGCTGCTGAAGAAGGCGGAAGCTGCGCAGGAGAAGGGCGGCCGGGCGCCGATCAAGACCTGGTCGCGCCGCTCGACTATCCTGCCGCAGTTCGTCGGGCTGACTTTCAATGTCTACAATGGCCGCAAGTTCGTGCCGGTGTCGGTCAATGAGGAAATGGTCGGAATGAAGCTCGGCGAGTTCGCCCCGACGCGGACGTTCCACGGCCATGCCGCCGACAGGAAGGGCAGAAGCTGATGAGCAAGCCGGTTGCACCCCGCAAGGTCGGTGAGAAGGAGGCGCTCGCGGTCGGCACGACGATCCGCGGCTCTGCGCGCAAGCTCAACCTCGTCGCCCAATTGATTCGCGGCAAGAAGGTCGAGCAGGCCCTCAACATCCTCAAGTTCAGCCCCAAGGGGATGAGCGAGGATGTGTACAAGGTGCTGGCCTCTGCCGTCGCCAATGCCGAGAACAATCACAACCTCGACGTCGACGCTCTGATCGTCGCCGAGGCGAGCGTCGGCAAGTCCATCTCGATGAAGCGCTTCGCCACCCGCGCCCGCGGCCGTTCGTCGCGCATCGTCAAGCCGTTCAGCCGCCTCCGGGTCGTCGTTCGCGAGCAGGAAGAAGCGTAACATGGGTCAGAAATCCTCACCGATCGGGCTTCGGCTGCAGATCAACCGGACCTGGGACAGCCGCTGGTTCGCGGAAGGCCAGGACTATGGGCGTCTGCTGCTCGAAGACCTCAAGATCCGGAAGTACATCCTCAAGAAGGTCCCGCAGGCGGCGATCTCCAAGGTCGTCATCGAGCGTCCGGCCAAGATCTGCCGGATCAGCATCTATGCTGCGCGTCCGGGCGTGATCATCGGCAAGAAGGGCGCGGACATCGAAAAGCTGAAGCGCGAGCTTCAGAAGATGACGAGCTCTGAGGTTAGCCTCAACATCGTCGAGATCCGCAAGCCCGAGGTCGATGCCAAGCTCGTCGCGCAGGGTGTCGCCGACCAGCTCGAGCGCCGCATTGCCTTCCGACGCGCGATGAAGCGCGCGGTGCAGTCGGCTCTTCGCCTTGGCGCCGAAGGCATTCGTATCACCTGCTCGGGTCGTCTGGGCGGTGCCGAGATCGCCCGCACCGAATGGTACCGCGAGGGCCGAGTTCCGCTGCACACGTTGCGCGGCAACGTCGATTACGCGGAGGCCGAGGCGCACACCGCCTATGGCGTCTGCGGCGTGAAGGTGTGGGTCTTCAAGGGCGAGATCTTCGCTCATGACCCGCTCGCCCAGGACCGGCTGATGATGGAGGCCCAGACCTCCGGCGTCCGGCCGGCGCGCGAAGAGCGCGGCAACCGGTAAGCGCGAAGGACATTTAAGACATGCTGCAACCCAAGCGCACCAAGTTCCGCAAGGCCTTCAAGGGCCGCATCCACGGCAATGCCAAGGGCGGAACCGAGCTAAACTTCGGCGCCTTCGGCCTCAAGGCGATGGAGCCGGAGCGCATCACCGCGCGCCAGATCGAGGCGGCCCGCCGCGCGATCACGCGCCATATGAAGCGCGCCGGCCGTCTCTGGATTCGGGTGTTTCCGGATGTTCCGGTGAGCTCCAAGCCGGCCGAAGTCCGGATGGGCTCCGGCAAGGGCGCGCCGGAGTTCTGGGTCGCCCGGGTGAAGCCGGGCCGGATCCTGTTCGAGTTGGACGGAGTGCCCGGCAGTCTTGCCAAGGAAGCCTTCGCTCGTGCGGCCGAAAAGCTGCCGATCAAGACCAAGGTCGTGGCCCGTCTCGGCGAGAGCCTGGCCGAAGAGGAAAAGTAAGATGCCTGCGATCGACGATCTCAAGCCAAAGACCGACGACCAGCTGCAGCAGCAGCTCGGGGACCTGAAGCGCGAGCAGTTCAACCTGCGCTTTCAGTCGGCGACCAACCAGCTCGAGAAGCCGAGCCGAGTGCGCGAAGTTCGCCGCACGATCGCTCGCATCAAGACGCTGCAGAACCAACGCGCCCGGGCGCAGGCCAAGGCGTAAGGAGACTATCGAGATGCCCAAGCGCGTCCTCACCGGCACCGTGGTGTCCGACAAGGGTGACAAGACGGTCGTTGTCCGTGTCGAGCGGCGGGTGAAGCACCCGCTCTATGGCAAGATCATCAAGCTGTCGAAGAAGTACCACGCTCACGACGCGGC
>DASSIU010000019.1:0-9343 GCA_035691585.1 Sphingomicrobium sp.
GTCGATTTCACGATCGAGGAGGGAACCCCCATCGCCATCGGCGAGGTCCTGATTCGTCCGCTCTACACGCCCGGGCACACCGACGATCATCACTGCTACGTGATCGAAAGCTCGGATGCGGCGCGCGCCTTTACCGGCGACGCGCTGCTGATCGAGGGCTGTGGCCGGACAGATTTCCAGAACGGCGACGCCGGGACGCTCTACCGATCGGTCCACGACAAGATCTTCGGCCTGGGTGGCGACACGCTCGTCTATCCCGCGCACGACTACAACCAGCGCCGCGTCAGCAGCGTGGGGCAGGAGATGGCACGGAATCCTCGGCTTGGTGCCGGCAAGAGCACTGACGAGTTCGTCGCGATCATGGCTTCGCTCAATCTTCCGCGACCCAAGAAAATGGACGTCGCGGTTCCCGCCAATCGCGCCTGCGGCGAGGTCGGACTTAAGGTGTAGCCCTCATCGCCAATGCGATCGCTCCGAGCGGTCCCGCATTGCTGCCGAGCGCCGGGGCGCAAACGTAATTATCGGGCAACCGAATGAATGCGTTGAGACTCTCGATCAGGCGCGCGTTGATTGGGGCGAGGAGGTGAGGCTGATGATCGAGGACCCCGCCGCCCATCGCGATTCGGTATGGCGCGGCCGCACAGACGATCGCATGACACAGCTGCGCAAGAGTCCAAACGACCTCGTCCCAGGCGGGATGTCCCGGGGGCAGGGACGAGACCGTGGTGCCATAACGTGCCTTTAGCGCGGAGCCCGACGCAAGCCCCTCGACGCAGTCGCCGTGAAACGGGCAGGAGCCCGGCCAATCGTCACCGGCCAATCGCGCCACGCGGATGTGCCCGAGCTCGCAATGTCCCAAGCCGCGGGTCGGCTTGCCGGCGACGATCAGTCCGACTCCGATGCCAGTACCCACCGTGATGTAGGCGAAATCGTCGAATCCGATGCCCGATCCCCAGCGCATCTCCGCCAGGGCGGCGCCGTTCACGTCGGTGTCGAACGCGATGGGCGCCTCGCGGAGGCTGCGAAGCCGGCCGACGACATCTGCTCCGGCCCATCCAGGCTTGGGTGTCGCAAGCACGCGGCCGTAGCTTGGAGAGCCGCGATCGACATCAATCGGGCCGAAGCTCGCGATGCCGAGAGCATCATATTGCCATTCACGAAGGACGCGTTCGATTGCTCCAAGCGTCTCGTCGGGGGAGGTGGTTGCCACCACTTCCCGCGCCAGAACCTCGTCCGGGCCGCGCGCACGGGTCGCCACGCATTTGGTCCCGCCAAGTTCGACGCCGGCATAAATCACCGCCCGCGGCTACGGCCTTGGCGGCGCTGGTTCAAGGAAGGTGGTGCCGGCTGAGGGATTTGAACCCCCGACCTTCGGTTTACAAAACCGCTGCTCTACCACTGAGCTAAGCCGGCTCGTGGGTGCCTGTGCGTTATAGCACGCCGAAGGTCCAGCCTTCGGTTTCGGCGATGCGTGGCGTGAGTCCTACGGGGTCAAAGGCGCGGGGCTCGGACGTTGCCATCTGGCGCATTCCGGCTGCCGTCACCAGCGCATCGGTCTGGTGGTCGTTGGGCTCGAACCGCAGGCGAGCGGGTGGGCTGCCGAGCCCCAGCAACGCTACATTCAGCGCAGCGCGACTTCTAAGCTTCACGCCGGTCAATCCGGCGCGGCGCAGGTAGATGCGCGTGTAGATCTCGACGACCGCGCTGCCATGCCTGGGGAGCGGGTCCATCGGCCAGATCGGCACCTTTCTATCGAGATGGTGAAGGAACCTCATTCCAGAGAAGCTCGCCTTGGCGACCTGGGCAGCGCCGATCGCATCGTATGCGCTGGCCGTCTTTCGGCCCCCCTGAGCGTTGAGGCGAGCATCGCATTGCCGGAAATGCATGAAGCTTGCTTTCACCCCGTCGGCGATCCCGAAATAGAAATGACGTCGATGCGCGAATTCCAGAAAGCTCGTCGCACCCAGGTCCTCGTCCTCGCACCTGGCGTCGACATAGGCCCAGAATTCACGCGCGGTCTTTGGCACGTTCGGCTCGCCGGGTAGATATTCGCCGCGCTCGATCAGCGGCGGAGCAAAACTGAAGTCGAAGCCGAACAGGGTCGGCTCCCTTGCAGCCTGCCGAAGCAGCCAGCGGCGGACTTCCTCGCGCGACCAGATATGCCCGGGCCGGATCAGCCTTGGCGCGGCGTCTCCGCGAGCTTCGGCGATCGCGATGCCCTTGTGACGGTTGCCCTTAGCGCCCGACCAGTCGATCGCGACGTACGCGGCAAAATGCCTCACTTGCGCTTGCGCCGGCGCGGCTTCGCCTTCGGCTTGGCTGCGACGAAATTGCGCGAGCGCGAGATCACGTCCTTCACGCGCTTTTCGTCGCTGCTGTCGTAGCGGATGAGGACGCCTTCCCATCCGACATAGTGCGGCGTCTGCCAGAAGGTTTCGGGATCTGTCTCCTTGAGGATCTCGATCGTGTCCAGATCGATGGAAACGCCGAAGCTCGTGTCCGGCTCATGGCTCGGGAACAGGAAGGCACGGCCGTTCGACGCGACCTTCACCGCCGGCTTGCCGTAACTGGTCCCACGCTCGGTATCGGGCAGCGTCAGCGCGAAGGCGACCGCCTCTTCGAAGGTCATCAGACCAGCGGCGGCTGCTCGTCCGAAGCCGGGTTGCCGCGAATGCGCTTCGGGGGTGCCGGACGCGGAGGCGGGCTAGCGTCCGACCAGCGATCGAGCACGCGCGCTGCGGCGTCGCGCCCGCCAAGTCCGAAGGCAATGGCGGTGGCCACGGCCGCGGAGCCGAGGATCAGGCCGAAGGCAAGGATCACGATCTGGTCAGCCAGCCCCATGAAGGTGAGACCGATCGCCGTGAACAAGGCGATGATCGCGTAGCGGACGATGGTCTGCGCAAAGCTCCCTTCGCCCGTGCCGCTTCCCACGAGGTTGGCGATGATCCGTGCGAGGAAGATGCCGACGACGATAATGAGCGTCCCGAAGATCACCTTGCCGCCGAGCGCTGTCACCTGGGCGAGGAAGATCGCGATCTGGTCCCCGCCGAGCTGCCGGGCCGCCTCGATCGAGGCGGCAAGGATGATCGCGATCATGGCGATGTTGGCGACGATTCGGGACGGAAATGCGGTGGCTGGAAGCACGCCGACCGAGCGGACTGCGTCGTCAAAGCCAGTGGGCGGTAGGATCGCTTCGATAATCGTCTTCAGGAACCGGCCCGCAATGAAGGCGATGCCGATCCACAAGGCGGCGGCGAGGACTCGCGGAATGGCTGTCAGAATATCGTTGAGCATCGCCGTCGCCGGTCCGGCGATCGAGCTGATCTCGAGCGCCTGGAGCGCGGCGATTGCGACCGGGATGATGATCAGCGCGTACACGAGGACCCCCGCTGCGCGCGCGATGCTGGCGCGGGTCGCACCCGCGGCCGCGCCTGGCGGTACAGCTTCCGGCGGAGTGCGCACGGTGTCCTCGGTCGAGCCGATCCCGACGCGGGCAAGGAGGCCGTCGACGTTGGCGGCGATCAGCACCGTCTCGGTCAGGCGCTTGACGATCCGCGCGACGACCAGGCCGACGAAGAAGATCAGCCCCGCCGCGATCAGGTGCGGAAGGAAGGCGAAAATCTCGTTCACCAGCTCGTTGATGGGCGCGAGGATTTGCGCCAGCCCGAGAAACTGCAACGCGGCCATGATCCCGACCAGCCAGATGATCAGCTTGGCAATCGTGCCGAGCTGGTGGCCGACGGTCTCTTCCGGCGACCCGGTCATGTGCTTGCGCAGCGCGGGCGTACGGTCGATCGCCTTCTGAATCACCCACTTGACGGCGCGGGCGACAATCCAGGTCGCGACCAGGATAAGGATGGCGATCAGGATTTTCGGCCCCCAGTTCATCAGCTGGGCCTGCCAGTAGGCGCTGGTATCGTACATCTGCGATTGCTCCCTCTGACTGTGTGAGCGGCTCAATCCGCTTCGTTATCGGGTTCGTGCAGTTCCTTGCGCCGCTTTTCCCAATAGTCCAGCCGCTCTTTCACCCGCGCCTCGAAACCGCGGTCGGTCGGCTCGTAGAAAGCCTGCGCGTCCATTCCTTCGGGCCAATAATCCTGGCCCGAGAAGCCCTCGTCGGCACCATGGTCGTAGGCATAGCCTTTGCCGTAGCCGACATTCTTCATGAGCTTGGTGGGAGCATTGAGAATGTGCATTGGCGGCATCAGCGAGCCGGTCTCCTGGGCCGAGCGCCAAGCCTTCTTCTGCGCCATATAGGCTGCGTTCGATTTTGGAGCGGTTGCAAGATAGAGACAGGCTTGGACGATACCAATTTCGCCTTCGGGCGAGCCGAGGAAGTCGTACATCTCCTTGGCGGCGAGGCACTGAAGCAGCGCATTCGGGTCGGCCATGCCGATGTCCTCGACCGCGGCTCGGGTTAGCCGCCGGAGTACGTACAAGGGTTCCTCACCGGCGACGAGCATCCGCGCAAGATAGTAAAGCGCGGCCTGCGGGTCCGAACCGCGGATCGTTTTGTGAAGCGCGGAGATAAGGTTGTAGTGACCCTCGCGGTCCTTGTCGTAGACGGGCACTCGGCGATGCAGCAGCTCGCTGAGCTCGGCGGGGCCGAGTGGCTGGTCGAGCTCGATCGAGAACAGGGTCTCGACCTGATTAAGAAGAAAGCGCCCGTCGCCATCGGCGCTAGCAATCAGTGCCTCGCGCGCATGAGCGGTCACCGGAAGCGCTCGCTCCTCGAGTGTCTCGGCGCGGCGAACGAGCTCCTCGAGGGCGTCGTGGTCGAGCCGGCGCAGGATGAGCACCTGGCAGCGCGACAGCAGCGCCGCGTTGATCTCGAAGCTCGGGTTTTCGGTTGTGGCACCGACGAGGGTCACGGTCCCGTCTTCGACATACGGAAGAAAGCCGTCCTGCTGCGAGCGGTTGAAGCGGTGGACCTCGTCCACGAACAGCAAAGTCTGCTGGCCGGCTTTGGCCGCGGTATGCGCTTCGGCGAAAATCTTCTTGAGGTCGGCGACGCCCGAGAACACCGCCGAGATCGCGACGAAACGAAGGCCGACAGCATCCGCCAACAGCCGCGCGATGCTGGTTTTCCCCGTGCCCGGCGGTCCCCACAGGATCATCGATGCGAGACGCCCGGCGGCCACCATTCGCCCGATCGCGCCCTCCGGACCTGTCAAATGCTCCTGCCCAACTACCTCGGCCAGCGACTTGGGACGAAGGCGATCCGCCAAAGGCGCATTGGCGGGAGGCGACGCTTCCGGCACTCGCGCAGGGATTTCCTGGTCGGCGAACAGGTCTGCCATCACCCAGCAGTCATAATGCGGGGCACGCAAAATGCACGAAGAGGCTTGTCGACGATAGAGCTAAGATATATCTTAGACACATCGAAAGGAGACGAGTCGATGACTCATGGACATCATGGATGTGGGCCGCGCGGCCGATTTGAAATCAATATTCCCGAAGGCTTGATGGCTATGCGCGGCGGCCGCGGATGGCAGGGGAGCTGGGGTCCTTTCAGCTTCGATTTTGGTGACGAGGGCTGGACGGGCAGAGGCCGGGGGCGACGTGCGCGGCGCATGTTCGAGAGTGGCGAGTTGCGTCTGGTCCTCCTGAAGCTCATCGCCGACGAACCGCGTCATGGCTATGACCTCATCCGGGCGATCGAGGAGATCACCGGCGGCGAATATGCGCCAAGCCCGGGTGTGGTTTATCCGACCCTGACGCTGCTTCAGGACATGGGGCTGATCGAGGAAGCGGCTGTGGAGGGACCCCGCAAGCCCTTCCAGGTGACCGACGAGGGCCGCTCCCATCTCGCGGAGCGGGAAGAAGAAGTGGAAGCGCTGTTCGAACGGCTCCGCGACCTCGCGCCCCGCCAGGACCACACCGCCGGTCCGGCAATCGGCCGGGCGGTCAAGAATCTGATGACGGCGCTCCGCCACCGGGTTGGACGCGAAGGGCTGAACGACGAGCTGCTGCACGAAATCGCCGCCATCCTCGACGAGGCCGCGCAGCGGATAGAACGGGTGAAATGACGAGCGCGGTGGTTGCGGGGTCAGTCGCGCACGGCGTCTAGCGACCGATCATCCGCGCCAGCCGCTCGCGTTTCACGATCGCATGCTTGTAGGCGCGGATCACCGCCCCGTTGATGGAATCCCAGTCCATGGTTTGGGCGAAGGCCAGCCCCGCCTCTCCATGGCGCTGCCTTAGATTCGGATCGCGGGCATAGCGCGAGAGTGCCTCGGCAAATTCATCGGGGTCGGTCCCGTCGACCAGCATTCCGGTGACGCCATTCTGAACGAGGTTGGTGGCTCCGGTTGATTCGGCCGCAAGCACGGGCAGTGCGCAGGCCATGGCTTCCAGCGTGACATTGCCAAAAGCCTCGGTGATCGACGGATTGAGGAGAAGGTCGGAGCTTGCCAGGGCCCGTGCGAGATCGCTGCCGGTTACCTGCCCAAGGAAAATGGCGTCTCGGAGCTGCTCCTCGAACCACGGGCGAGCAGGCCCCTCGCCGATCACCAGCACGCGATATTTGAGACCGTAGGTCCCGAACGCGTGAACCGCGTCGGCGAACACATCGAGCCCCTTCTCCATGACCACGCGGCCGAGGAAGGCGATGGTCATCTCGTCGTCGCCGATGCCGAGCGAGCGGCGCCACGCCATATCGCGTCGTTCCGGATTGAACTGTTCACGA
This sequence comes from Sphingomicrobium sp., assembly GCA_035691585.1. Classification (GTDB taxonomy): domain Bacteria; phylum Pseudomonadota; class Alphaproteobacteria; order Sphingomonadales; family Sphingomonadaceae; genus Sphingomicrobium. Next base: position 6,689 of record DASSIU010000019.1, read on the forward strand.
TCGATTCCGCGTGCCCAGATGGCGATGTCGCGGTTCATCCGTTGCGCCCGCAGGATCGCCGCCGTCGATTCCGCGGGGACCATGACCACCTCGCAGCGGTGATATAGGCGTCGCATAATGCCGCGCGCGAGCGGTTCGAGGAACTCGAGGCCGTAATAAGCGCAGTAGGTATCGAAGCGGGTGTGAACGGAGGCCACCGCCGCGATTTGGCGGTGGCGCGCCCAGGTTACCGCCCGGTGTCCGACGATGTCCGGGCTGGAGATATGAACGACGTTCGGGTTGAACTGGGCAAGGTCGCGCCGGACGCGCGCCGACAAGGATACTGGAAGCCTGTATTCGGACCGGCCGGGGATCGGGATGGCCGGGACATCGACCAGATCGCCCGTCGCCGGAAAGGCAGGATCTTCGACCGTCGGTGAATAGACGCGCAAGCTCACGCCCTGCCGCAGCAAATAGTCGGCAAGCCGGTTCAGCGCCTGATTGGCGCCATCGCGCACGTAATTGTAATTGCCCGAAAAGAGGGCCACTCGAAGGTCGGTCGTCTGCACTGGCGCGGCTGTAGGGGTTTATTCGTGAGCGTCAAAGCCGGCCTTCCCCTTATTGCCCCTAACGATGCGCGCTTATTCCTGCTCGGCAGTCTGCCCGGGGATGCCTCGCTCGCCGCGCGGCAATATTATGCGCACCCCACCAACCAGTTCTGGCGCCTGCTGGGCAATGCGATCGGCGAGGATCTGCAGTCGCTCGGCTACGACGCGCGGTTGGACCGGCTGGCACAACGGCGCATCGGCCTGTGGGACGTCATCGCCATCGCCAGCCGCCCGGGAAGTCTCGACCAGGCCATCCGCGACGCGCAGCACAACCAGATCGCGCATCTTCTCAACGACTTTCCCGATCTAAGGGCGGTTGCCTTCAATGGCGCGACGGCGGCGGCGGTCGGACGAAAGGTAATTGGCGCGCGAACGGCGGCGGTGGCCCTCGTCGACCTGCCCTCGTCCAGCGCCGCCAACACGCGACCCTTCACGGAAAAGGCGGCGCGCTGGGCCGTTCTCGGCCAATTCGTTCAGCCCTAGGAGCTTTGGCTTGCGCCGAGCGTAGTTCCCGCCATGATCGGCGCCATGCTACCGACCGAAGATCAAGACGTCAGCGACAGCGACAAGAAGCTGTCGATGGTCGACGAGGCGCTGGTCGCCGGAACCATCGCCAACACCAACGGGCTGCTGGTGATTCTAGCGAAGCTGGTCGCCAAGGGCGTGTTCGACCGTTCTGACCTGCAAGCCTTCTCGGACAGCTATTCGAAGCCACTCGACCATGTCGGGATGCGGGAGAATGAACTCGTCACGCAGATGCAGGATCAGATGGAATCGACCTTGGCCGAGCTGATGCGCTTTTTGAGCGAACGCGAGAAGGATGACTGACGGACGGCTAATTGACTAGCAGACACGAAATCCACATATGGCCGCCTCTCCGGGCTGCGCCCGGAACATGGCCCCTTCGTCTAGCGGTCCAGGACGTCGCCCTCTCACGGCGAAAACACGGGTTCGAGTCCCGTAGGGGTCACCAAGAATTTCAATGACTTAGCGCAGAAAAATCAGTTTCAAAACTGATACGTGCCCAATTTTTCCCCAATATACGGCCCTGGATTCCAGTGGGCGCTCATGGACGATTTCCAGTCCGCAGGCGGTGGTCCGCCACTTGAACGGCATTGATTCGGGCAGCCTCGCGGCACCGGCTGTGTCCTTCGGATTCGTCCGTTTCGGGTCTTGAATTATCTCCCGGAAAAGGGGGCGGCTTGCGGTTGCCGCATTCGGCGGTAAGCTTTCAAAGCGCCGGAACGACGGCGCCGGGGCGTGAGAACCTCGACTTGGTGAGCCTGCCTAACGCATTTCCTGCTTCGGGCCGGGTGGCCGCCGCGCATGTCCAGGCCGCTCGCGGCTAAAGGCGGCGGCGCATGTCCAAGCATGTTCTCAACACCCGGCTCACCGGCGTGCTTCGCGAGGGAGACCGGGAGTGCGTTCCGAGATGAAGGCGCAGCTTGGCACCTTCCTGTTGCTCGATTCCGACGGGCGGCCGAAGCTTGACGCTGGCTTCTATGCCGAGATCACGGCGGACGAAGACCGCGATGAGGCGGATGTGCATCAGCCGCCCGCGGTCCAGTCGGAACCGGCTGAGCCCCGTCGGCCAAGCCTTCCGCGCGTGTTGGTCGACGAGCTCGCAATCCAGCGGCGCGACATCCTCGCCGTGCATGTCGCCGCCGATCCCGTCTTCGCGCTCGACCTCGCCGTCTTCCTGATGGTCGAGGGCGATGCCGGCTATTCGTCGGGACGGAAGGGTTCGACGCTGAGTGCGTCCCGGCCGTCGGATCCGGTGTTCGGGTTCAAGACTCCGGACGCCCGCGCGACGGTTGCGGCGGCCGAGGCAAGAGAGGCGCTCGACCGCGGCTGGACCGAAGGCGCGACGCGCGCCGAACGGTTCGATGCGTTCCGCGCATTGCCCGACGACGCCCGCGCCGCCTGGCTCGGCCATGCCGTCGCGCGCACCCTGGAGGCGAGCGTTGGTGTTCCTGGCGAGCGGGCCTGCGACTTCCACGATCATCTCGGCGCGCTGCTCGGGATCGACGTGGCGGCCTGGTGGCGGCCGACCGGCGCCAATTATTTC
>DASSIU010000020.1:0-7767 GCA_035691585.1 Sphingomicrobium sp.
TTCGAAGGGCCGTATGGCTTCGATTACATCCGCAGCATTCTGGACCAGAGTCGCCCCGTCGCGGATGAGCTGATTGCAGCCCTGCGCCCGTGGATCGAGGGGAGAACCGGGCACAGCCATCACTTCCCTCCCCGCTTCCGCCGCAAGCCTGGCGGTGATCAGCGAACCCGAGCGCGGCGCCGCCTCGACCACCACCGTCCCGCTGCTCATTCCGGCGATGATGCGGTTTCGATAAGGGAAGTGCCTCGCGCGGGGTTCGGTGCCGGGTGGCATCTCGGCAAGCACCAGCCCTTGTTCGTAAAGCGCGGTCTGCCGCTCCTCATTCTCCGGCGGATAAAAAACGTCGATTCCCCCGGCGATCACGCCAATAGTGCCGGATGCCAAAGCTCCATCGTGGGCGGCGCTGTCGATGCCGCGCGCCAAGCCGCTGACGACGACCAGCTCGTGTTGTCCAAGGTCATGCGCGAGACCTCGGGCAAACCGGCAGGCTGCGGCCGAGGCGTTTCGAGCCCCCACGATCGCAACCGCCTGCCGATCAAGCAGATTGAGGTTGCCTCTCGCGATCAGCAGCGGCGGTGCGTCTTCCAACTCTGCCAGCAACCGCGGATAGAGGCCCTGCCCGACTGCCAGCCACCTCCCGCCGAGCCTGTCGACCCTGGCGATCTCCCTTTCTGCGTCGTCGCGGGTCCGGAGCGGCGGCGCTTTTCCTCCGCCACGCCGGGCGAGATCGGGAACCGCCGCCAGTGCATTCGCCGGCGTTCCGAATCGCATGATCAGCTGGCGGAAAGTGACGGGCCCTATGCCGGGTGTCCGCAGCAATCTCAGACGCTCGACTAGATCTTCGATCAAGCTTTCGCTCCAATGCGTGGCTCGGTGCCTCGGGCGAGACGGAGAATATTTTCGCGATGCTTCCACAGAACTAGCACCGCGAAACCGAGCAGCATTGGGAACAGGGACGAGTGAAGGATGACAGCGGAGATCGGCGCGCTGATTGCTGCGGCCATGCCCCCTACCGACGAGATTCGGAACGTCAGCAGCAGAAGGAGCCAGATTGCAGCATACACGCCCGCGGCGATTGGCAGCAGCGGGATGAGGATGCCGAGGAAAGTGGCAGCGCCCTTGCCGCCACGGAACTTCAGCCAGACGGGGTAAAGATGACCGATGAGCGCGCCGGCCGCGGCGAAGATGCCGCTCTCGTCACCGAACAGGCGCTTGGCGATCAGGATTGCAGCCGTTGCCTTAAGGCAGTCGAGGATGAGAGTCAGGGCAGCGAGCATCTTGCTCCCTGTCCTAAGCACATTGGTCGCGCCGATGTTGCCCGAGCCAATGTTGCGGATGTCACCTTTCCCGGCGAGCCGAGTCAGCACCAGGCCGAACGGGATCGATCCTAGCAAGTAACCAAGCGCCAGGGCGAAGAGCATCTCGCGGGACATCGCGCGGTTGGTAGCAAACCCGGGCATCCGTGCAACTTGCGGCCGCGCGACGCTGGCGTCACAGAGCCGGAGTGGACCCGAACGCCCCCATCCTCTTTTTCGATTCCGGTGTCGGGGGCCTCTCGGTGCTCGGGCCAACACTGAAGCTGCTGCCGACGGCGCCCATCGTCTATTGCGCTGATAGCGCGGGCTTCCCGTACGGCAAGAAGACGGACGCCGAACTGGCGAGCCGCATTCCGGCCCTGCTCGGCCGCCTCGTGGAGCGCTTCCATCCGCGCCTGGCGGTAATTGCCTGCAACACGGCCTCCACCATCGCCCTCGATCATGTGCGTTCGGCCCTCGACCTTCCCGTCGTGGGCACCGTTCCGGCGATCAAACCGGCGGCAGAAATCTCGAAGAGCCGCGTGATCGGCGTGCTCGGCACCGAAGCGACGGTTCGCCAAGCCTATGTCGACGAGCTGGCGGCAAAATTCGCTTCCGACTGCACGCTCATTCGCCACGGCTCGCCGGAGCTGGTCGAGCTCGCCGAAGCGAAGCTCAGCGGCGAAGACGTCAGCGTCGATGAGATTCGGACGGCAGCGCAACCAATGTTCGACGCGCCGGACGGAGGTCGCATCGACACCGTCGTCCTTGCTTGCACCCACTTCCCCTTGCTTGAGCACGAGTTGCGTGCTGCTTTCCCCCAGATCGGCTACGTCGACGGCGGGGACGGGATTGCCCGACGCATCGCCTGGCTGACACGGGAGCAGCCCTGGCCCGCTAATCCCTCCGGCGGACTTATGCTTTTCACCTCGGCCACGCGGAGGCCCTCCCTTTCGACGCTTGGTCAATTCGGCATCGGCGAAATTCGAACACTCTGAACGAAAATTTCATGCGTCCGCGGTGGCATTCGGCCGAGGCGGACGTTAAGGAGCAGCCGACGAGAGGCCCCAGCCTTGGATTACGAGCGTATCTTCAAGTCTGCGATCGAACGCCTTCATGACGAGGGCCGTTACCGCGTGTTCATCGACATCCTGCGCTGCAAGGGCCAGTTTCCGAATGCACACTGCTTCGGCGGCAACGGGCCGAAGCCGATCACCGTCTGGTGCTCGAACGACTATCTGTCGATGGGCCAGCACCCCACCGTCGTAGAGGCCATGGAACAGGCACTCCAGGAGGTCGGCGCAGGATCGGGCGGTACCCGGAACATAAGCGGCAACACGCACTACCACACCGAGCTGGAGGCCGAGCTTGCGGACCTTCACGGCAAGGAGGGTGCGCTGCTGTTCACGTCGGGCTATGTCTCGAACGAGGCGGCTCTGTCGACGCTCGGCAAATTACTGCCGGACTTCGTCATCTTCTCGGACGAGCTCAATCACGCCTCCATGATTGCGGGCATCAAGCATTCGGGATGCGAGAAGCGAGTGTTTCGGCATAACGACGTCGCTCATCTCGAGGAGTTGCTTGCGGCCGAAGACCCCGAAGCGCCCAAGCTGATCGCGTTCGAGAGCGTCTATTCGATGGACGCCGATATCGCGCCGGTCGCGACGATCTGCGATCTCGCCGACAAGTACAACGCGCTCACCTACCTCGACGAGGTCCATGCGGTCGGCATGTACGGCGACCACGGCGGTGGAATCTCCGATCGCGACGGGATCGCGCGTCGGCTCACCATCATCGAGGGCACGCTCGGCAAGGCCTTCGGAGTGATGGGCGGCTATATTGCGGCCGACAAAACCATCATTGACTGCATCCGCAGCTATGCCCCCGGATTCATCTTCACGACGAGCCTGTCGCCAGTCCTTGTCGCTGGCGCACTCGCAAGCGTCCGCCATCTGAAATCCTCCGACCAGGAGCGCCGGGCCCAGCAGGAATCGGCGGCGACGCTGAAGGCGAAGTTCGCCGCCGCCGACTTGCCCGCAATGCCGAGCGCCACCCACATCGTGCCTCTGCTGGTCGGCTGCCCGATCAAGACCAAACAGATCAGTGACATCCTGCTCGCCGAGTACGGGCTCTACGTCCAGCCGATCAACTTCCCGACCGTGCCCCGCGGAACCGAGCGCCTGCGCTTCACGCCCGGGCCGAGCCACACGCCAGATATGATGGATGAGCTGGTCGACGCACTGGTCGAGATCTGGGGCCGGCTGGAGCTCCGGAAGGCCGCCTAGGCCATGAACAAGGAAACGCGGGTCCGCGCTTCGGCCTCGTCCGAGGCGTCAGTGGAACAGCAGTTCATCGCCGCGGCCGCGCGAGCCGAGCTCCGACACAAGCCTTTCGATCATATCTACATGGAAGGAGTGTTGGACCCGGTCGCCTATTCCGCGCTTCTTTCGGCGATGCCGGACCGGCGGTATTATCACGACCTCAGGCATCGGGACGCCGTTCGCGAGGACGGCAGCAGCACACGGCTGCGCATGTATCTGTACCCGGAACTGCTGTGGCGCTTGCCGGCCGAGCTGCGACGCGTTTGGCTTCCCGTCGCTCGCTCCCTTTGCTCAGGCGAGCTGGAGACCGCGTTCAAGAACAAGTTCCGGTCGGCGCTAGAAAAGCGCTTCGGCAAGCCCGCCGAGAAGATTGGCATGTACCCAATCCCGATCCTGCTCCGCGACCAGCCAGGCTACAAAATCTCGGTGCACAGCGACGTGCCGACCAAGGCGATCACGGTGCAATTCTATCTGCCCGCGGACGAATCGCAGCGGCACATTGGCACCATCTTCCACGAAAGCGACAAGGGCGCTGGCGCGAAGCGGACCACCCAGATGCCCTTCCTGCCCGCGACCGGTTATGCCTTCCCCGTCACCCAGACGAAGAGCTGGCACAGCGCCGCCGAGACCAGTGCGAATGACGGCGAGCGGGTGACGATGATGGTCACTTATTATGTCGCCGACGGGCCCATTACCTGGCTGAAGTACCGGTTGCGCCGGGCTTTACTGTGGGTGGGGTGGCACCCCGAGCGCTGACGCCATTCGGCAAGCCATAGCCGCGCGCCATCAGGTGGTGGGCAATCAGCTCTCCGAACCGGTGCCCTCCGCAGAAGCCTGTCTCCATGAACCGCTGCATCAGGTCCATATCGGGACCGCGATTGCCTTCGATGATGATCGGGCCTGCCTCGTCGATGGCGATGTCCCAGCCGATCAGAATGCGTCCTTCGAAGGCCGAGTGCGCTCGCACGGCGATTTCCTTCGTCTGTTCCCAAAACGGAAGGCAGACCCCTTCAATGCGGGCGCCCGTCGTCGGGTGGTTGCGATGCCAGCCCAACCGTGCATCCGAGCCCAGATTGCTCGCGGGGCCGAGCGCGCCGTCTTTCAATGACACTCCGCAGGCGAGCCCCCCGGCGTGGATATTATCGACCGTTCGGTTGGTCCCCATCGACATTCGGAACGAGGCACCCACAATTTCAGGATGCCCCTGCTCATCGAGAATTGTGAGCGCGCGGACCGTCGGAACGGCTCCCGAGGTCAACTGCAGTAGCTCAGGATGTGGCTGGACGCGCCGCTGCACGACGTACGGCCGATTTTTCGACCGAAGATAACCGACCAGTGCGGCATCCCCGAGCAGCTTGGTCCCGTTGGACCAGCGTCGAGGACCAACGCGGTCCCAGCGCTCGGCGCCGCTCCCGCCCGAGGCTTTGAGCGGCTTCACGAACAGGTCGCAATCCGGAAGACTTCCCGGGCCGGCGCCCGTCTCGTCGATCACCATCTCGCACGCGACGCAGCGGACTCCGACTTCCGCGCAGTGATCGGCAAAGAGCTGTTTGTTTCCGAGCGGCGTCGAGATCTCGGCGCGCAGCAGACCGTAGATCCCCCGCTTGGTTTCGCAGCGTTGGAGGAATGTCGGCGCGCGCCGTCGGCCGTCGCGATGAAGCGAGAAGATATAATACCAGGGGCCAAACACACCGGCCGAGACATAGAGTCTCAGTTGTTCCACGAATTGGACGATCAGCGCCTTGCCTTCACGTTGGCGGATCGCCGGCCCATTTTGCGCGGTATACCAAAGCGCCGCCAAAGGGACCGCGAACGGAGTGACAAATAGCCCGAGTACCATCGCTGCCGCATCCATCGGGGAATCCGGACGCCAGTAGCGCCGGGCGAAGGCGCGTCGAATGATCCTGGCCGCGGGGCTGGGCGCGATTGACGCTCCGCGCAAGGCGATAGGCAGGCCGGCGATCACGTAGATCGTCCGCTCCAATCCCACTGCCAAGCGCCGCCCGACGGACATTCCCGGGCTGTAGCTCGATTTGTTCGCGGCGCGAACTCGCAGCGGTGGCGCGGTCGGACGACCCACGCTAGGAAAGGCACATGCGCATCGCACTTGCCGCAGATCACGCCGGCTATCTTCTGAAGGACGAACTCGTCGTGTGGCTCCGCGAGCAGGGCCACGATGTCAGCGACCTCGGCACCAACGGCCCGGCGAGTGTGGATTATCCGCTCTACGGTCGAAAGGTGGCCGAGGCTGTCGCTTCCGGTCAGGCGGAACGCGGCATTGCGGTGTGCGGCACGGGCATCGGCATTTCGATCGCGGTAAACCGCGAGCTGAAATGCCGCTGCGCGCGGGTTAGCGACCCTCTATCGGCGCAGCTCGCGCGCGAACACAATGACGCCAACGTGCTGGCGCTTGGTGCCCGGCTAATTGGCATCGAAATGGCCAAGGCCTGCGTCAGCTTGTTCCTCGGCACCGCCTTTGCCGGAGGACGCCACCAACCGCGCGTCGATGAACTTTCCCAGGAACTGCAGGATTCCGACTGATGGCTACCGTCGCCGACCTAGCTCACGACCAAAATTACCGGGTGCCGAACGGTTTCTTCACAAGCGGCCTCGGCGAAATCGACCCTGCAGTACAGAACGCGGTCCGCGATGAACTTCGCCGCGAACAGACGCAGATCGAACTGATCGCCTCGGAAAACATCGTCAGCAAGGCAGTCCTCGAAGCGCAAGGTTCGGTGCTGACAAACAAGTATGCGGAAGGCTATCCGGGGCGACGTTACTACCAGGGTTGCGCGCCTTCGGACGCCGTTGAGACGTTGGCGATCGAGCGTGCGAAGAAGCTATTCGGCTTCCAGTTCGCCAACGTCCAGCCGCATTCGGGCGCGCAGGCCAACGGCGCGGTGATGATGGCGCTGCTCAAGCCCGGCGACACGATCATGGGTTTGAGCTTGGCGGCAGGCGGTCACCTGACCCACGGCGCGCCACCGGCGCAATCGGGCAAATGGTTCAACGCCATCCAGTACGGCGTTCGTCGGGACGACCACCTCGTCGACTTTGATGAGGTCTTGGCGCTCGCCAAGGAGCATCGGCCCAAGTTGATCATCGCGGGAGGGTCGGCCTATCCGCGCCATTTCGACTTCGCCCGCTTTCGGCAGATTTGCGATGAGGTCGGAGCGCTATTCCTAGTCGACATGGCCCACTTCGCCGGGCTGGTGGCGGCGGGCGAACATCCGACGCCGTTCGGCCATGCCCATGTCGTCACCACGACGACGCACAAGACTCTTCGCGGCCCTCGCGGCGGGATGGTGCTGACCGATGACGAAGCAATCGCCAAGAAGATCAACTCCGCAGTCTTCCCCGGTCTCCAGGGCGGCCCGCTGATGCACGTCATCGCCGCCAAGGCGGTCGCCTTCGGGGAGGCGCTCCAGCCCGAGTTCAAGGCCTATGCCAGAGCGGTGATCGCCAATGCGCAAACCCTGGCTAACCGTCTGAAGGAACGCGGCGCGGATCTCGTCGCTGGTGGTACCGACACTCATCTCGCGCTGGTCGACCTGCGCCCGCTCGGCCTCACCGGAAAAGACGCCGACGAGAGCCTCGAGCATGCCGGGATCACCTGCAACAAGAACGGCGTTCCATTCGATCCGCTGCCGCCGGTGCAGACAAGCGGAATCCGCGTGGGATCCCCTGCGGGCACGACGAGGGGATTCGGACAAGCCGAATTCCGTGACATCGCCGACATGGTTGCCGACGTGCTCGACGGTCTTGCGAAAGCCGGGCCTGGCAACAACGCTAGCGTCGAGAGCGCCGTGAACGAACGCGTTCGAACGCTCTGCGCTCGCTTTCCGATCTATCAGGGATAGAGGATGCGCTGCCCATTCTGTGCGCACGAAGACAGTCAGGTTAAGGACAGCCGGCCGAGCGAAGATGGAGCGGCGATCCGCCGCCGCCGCCAGTGCGAAGCCTGCGGGGCGCGCTTCACGACCTTCGAGCGGGTGCAGCTGCGTGACCTTACGGTCGTCAAGAAGGACGGCAAGCGCGAGCCCTTCGACCGCGACAAGCTCGCTCGCGCAATTGGCCATGCCTGCCGCAAGCGCGAGATCGACCCGACGCGCATCGACAGGCTGGTGAGCGGGGTGCAGCGACAGATGGAG
>DASSIU010000021.1:0-2000 GCA_035691585.1 Sphingomicrobium sp.
CCGGAGGCCTGCTGCTCGACATGGCCAAGCGCCTCCTGCAGCAACTGGGCGGTCGCTCGCGCAAGCGGAAAGAAATGGGTCAGCAGCAACGTCGAGACCGCGCCGAAAACCGCCGAGACCGTGCAGATGATCACGATCCACAGCACCGAGCGCCCCGCCACCCTGCCCGCTTGGGCGGCCTCGGCGCTTTTCGCGATCCCGACGACCAGGAGTGCCACCACCAGCGGAATGACCGTCATCTTCAGCGCGTTCAGCCACAAGGTGCCGACGAAGGACGCCACGCCGAGCGCATTGTCGCGCGCCGGCTGCCCGAGCTTTCCGGCAAGAATGCCGGCGACCAGTCCGAGGATCAGCGCTCCAAGCGCGTAATAAGCGCGAAAGCTCTGCGCGCCGCCGGTCGGCGCGGACTCGTCACCCTCCGTCAACGCGGCTTCTTGAACAGGAACACGAACCGGTCAGTGTGACCCAGGATCTTAGGATCGTGGACCTCGACGTCATGCGTATCGGCGGGGTTGCGCAGGATGTCGCTGCTGCCGACGAACACGAAACCGGCCCGCTTGAAATCCGCTTTGACCACATTCGGATCGATCCGGTGATATTTCTCGACCGTCGCGCGCGTGTCGCTGTTCGGATTGGCGATATGGTCGATGACCCCGATCGTCGCGCCGGGCTTCATCGAGGCATAGACCGCCTTCAGGAATGCATTCGGATCCATCTGCGGCAGGCCCAGCTTCTCATTCTGCCAATAGCTGTCGTGATAATTGTCGTTGAGGATCACGAAGTCCGCATAGTTCTTCGGCAGATCAGGCGCCTGGAACGGCGAGATGGCGATCGAGACGTTCGGATGCGAGCTCTCGAATGCTTCGAAGGCAGCCTTGCGCTTGTCGTTGTAGAATTGCGAGGGGTTCCACACTGTCACGTGGCCCCTGGGACCAACCACCGGCGAGGTGATCTCGGCCCAATAGGCATTGGCTCCGAAGAGGTCGAGCACCTGCATTCCGGGCTTGAGGCCCAAGAATTTCAACACCTGGTCAGGCTTGCGCCCCTCGTCCAGCTTCACATTGGCGGGACTGCGGGAGGTCGATGCGACCGCTGCGGCGATGGATTCAGGCGGCTGAGCGGGCGCAGCGAGCAGCGGGGCTGCGGCAAATGCGAGCGACAATGCGGCGATGTTCGTGAAGCGCATGCGAATTCCCCCTTCAAAGAGGCTGGTGGGCGACTTCTATTGCCCCAGAACGACCAGCGCCAGCCGTCACGCGTTCGTCGTTGATCGGCACTCATTTTTCGATCAATGTCCGACGGGGGACATTGTTAAGCGGGGTATTCGACATGGCTACGATCGCCCAGCCGCCTGCGGACCGCAAGGCGTCCGAACGGAAATTCTATTCGCGGATGGCGCTGTTCCTCGTGTTCATTGTCCTGCTCGGCTTTGCTCCGAGCTTCTATCTGCGCGGAATCGTGCCGTCCTATCCCCGGCCCAATCCCACCCTGCCCCCGGCAGTCATTGTCCACGGCACGGTCTTCACCTTGTGGATGGCGCTGATCGTCACCCAGACGCAGCTTATCGCCGCTCGGAAGCACGAAATTCACATGCAGCTTGGCAAAGCGGCGATGTTCCTCGCGATCCTGATGATACCGGTCATGTATTTCACCGCCGTGTGGCAGGTCGCCCGTGCCAACCAGCCGCCCTTCACCGACCCGCTGACATGGACGATCGTGCCCCTGGTCGTGATCATCCCGTTCGCGGTCGTGGTGTGGAATGGCTGGACGAGGCGCCGCGATGTGCAATCGCACAAGCGCCTGATGCTCAGCGCGGCAATCATGGTGATGATGGGCCCGTCGATCGGCCGTCTTCCGCTCGCCCCGCCGACAACGCTCGGAATTAGCATCCTGCTGCTGCTCGGTCTGTGCCTCTTCATTCCTCTGTTCATGTGGGATCGTCGAACCATCGGGCACGTCCATCCGGCAACGAAGCTCGGCTTTACGATGGCTGCGATCAC
>DASSIU010000022.1:0-2157 GCA_035691585.1 Sphingomicrobium sp.
GCCTGGTACAGCGCCACCGTGTCGGTGAACCGGTTGGCTTCCGCCTGGACCAGGCTGAGCCGCGCCTGCTGGTAGGTCTGTTCGGCGTTCAGCACCGCGAGATAGGCGTCGTACCCATCCTTGTAGCGAAGCCGTGCGAGGTCGAGGCTAGCCTTGCCGGCATCGGCCGCGGCCGCAGTGGCCTTTACCGCCTCGGCGTCATGCTCGAGCGCGGACAGCGTGTCGGCCACATTCTGGAAGGCGGTCAGCACGGTTCCCCGATATTGCTCCGCCGTCTGCTGGTAGGCGGCTCGTGCGCCGCGCTGCTGGTGGAGCAAGGTGCCGCCGTCGAAGATGGGTGCGAGCAGGGCCGCGCCGATGTTCCAGAAGCCGGTGCCAGGGCCGAAGATCTGGCCGATCGCAAGCGCGGTGCTGCCGGCATTCGCGGTCAGCGTGATGTTCGGGAGCCGGTTGGCGGTCGCTACCCCGACCTCGGCGCTCGCCGCATGCATGTTGGCTTGAGCTTGCAGGATGTCCGGCCGCTGCTCGACCAACGTCGACGGCAGGCTCAGCGGAAGGTCGGACGGCAAGGTGAGACTGGTCAGGCTGAACTTCTGCGGGGCTGCCTGGCTCGGGAATTGGCCGGTGAGGACGGCGAGAAGGTGATCCTGCTGGTCCCGCTGCTTGATCAGCGGCGGAAGCGACGCCTCCAGTTGCGCCAGCTGCGCCTGCTGCGCAGCGAGATCCTGGCCGCCGATATAACCCTTGGACTTCTGGTACTGGAGCAGGCTCAGCATCTCGCGGTTGATGCCGATCAGCTCGTTGGTCGTCGCGATCTGATCCTCGAGCGACGCCTGCTGGATCGCGGCCGAAGCGACGTTGGCGGTCAGCGTGATGTCGACCGCGAGCATCTGGTACTTGCTCGCTTCCTCCTGCGCCCGTGCAGCCTCGACAGTGCGGCGGTTGAGCCCGAACACGTCGGGAACATAGGAGACGCTGAGTTGCGGGGTGATGAGCGTGTAGAGCGAGGCATTGTTGCTCGGCACCGGCGCAAGGGCGCCGGTCGGGTCCTGGTTGCGGCTGACGCTCACGCCGGCGGTGACCTTCGGCGCGAAAAGGCCATGCTGGGCTAAGCTGTTTTCGTGAGCGACGAGCAGCGCCGCCTCGGCGGCCTTGAGGTCGGCGTTGCGGGCAAGCGCCTGCTCGATGAGGTCATTGAGCGCTCGGGAGTGAAACACGGCCCACCAATCGCCCGGGATGTCAGCGCCATTGACGAACCGCTGCGCCTCTCCGCCCGGAATGCCGGCGGTGGCCACGGTCTGGGTGGTCGGCTTGGCGGTGTAGCTGGAAACCGCCGGGGGTGCGGGCAAATGGAAGTTCGGGCCGACCACGCACGCGGTCGTCATGAGCGGCGCCGCGAGCGCGACAAGGAACGGCCGAGGTGAGCGCAACCTAATCGATCTCCAAAGCTCTTTTTTTCCGACCCTCAAGGTTTCACTCGGCCGGCATGTGATATTATCACATTACAAGAACGGCAAGCCCCCGCTGCCAAACAATCCGACCGCGTGGCAAATTACATCGGGGTAATGATTGGCAACTCCCGGACGAGGTATTGACGAGAGCCGAGATTAACCGAGGGTGAGCAGGCCGGCTAACCAACCCGACACATGCGTGCAGGGCTCTTTAACAATGCGGCGCGGGCGATTAGCTGGGAGGCGAGGGAGTGAAGCCATGTCCAGTTACGCCGATCGCCTGCAGGCCCTTCGCGAGCAATTGAAGGCCGAGAAGCTCGACGGGTTCGTCGTTCCGCTGACCGACGAGCATATGAGCGAATATGTAGGGAGCTATGCGCAGCGGCTCGCCTGGTTGACCGGGTTCGAGGGTTCGGCGGGTTCGGCGGTGGTGCTGCCCGAGGAAGCGGCAATCTTCGTCGACGGGCGCTACACGCTCCAGGTCCGCCAGCAGGTTTCGCCTACTGAATGGAGCTATCAGTCGGTGCCCGAGACGAGCACGACGCAGTGGCTCGAGGAGCACGCACCGGAGGGCGCTCGGATCGGCTACGATCCCTGGCTGCACACCCGTGACTGGGTGAAGAAGGCGAAGGAAGCGCTCGCGACGCGCGGCGCCGAGCTGGTCCCGGTCGACCGCAACCCGATCGACGAGATCTGGAAGGACCGC
>DASSIU010000023.1:0-2307 GCA_035691585.1 Sphingomicrobium sp.
CGCCCCGCCGACAACGCTCGGAATTAGCATCCTGCTGCTGCTCGGTCTGTGCCTCTTCATTCCTCTGTTCATGTGGGATCGTCGAACCATCGGGCACGTCCATCCGGCAACGAAGCTCGGCTTTACGATGGCTGCGATCACCGTCGCGATTCCGCTCGCAGTCTTCTGGCTCAACCTACCGTGGGCGAGGGTCGCCGCGCAGCTTCCTGGGGTGGGCGCCTAGGCCGACTACTTCATGGTCGACATGACCGGCGGACTGAGAATTGAGTCCCAAACGGGTTTGCCGTTGAGGTCGAGCGCTGGCGTGAATCGCGCCCGCTTGCGGATAACTTGGCACCCCATTCCGTCGAGCAGCGGGTTGCCGCTTGAGGTCACGACGTCGCACCCCGCGACGCTTCCGGTCTGATCAACCAGCACGAGAAATTGCACACGACCCCCTGCCGGCTCGCTATTGCCTGGAGCGGGTAATCGTCAGCCGAAAAGAGCGATCGTACGTCGCGAGCGCCACGACTCGCGCCTTGTCGCCAACGCCCCGGGACAAGCTGCCAGCAATTCGGGGTCAGGGGGATGAAATTTTCGTTGCGATGGCATCGCCTCTGCCGCTGAAGCGTTCTTATGCCGACCAATCCCCAACAGAATGGAGCAAGGCAATGGCCGAACATTCGAAGGCAATCAGCACCCTCAACACCCTGATCGCAACGACGATCGACAGCATCACTGGTTATGAAAACAGCGCGCAGGATGTCGACAATGAGCGCTTCCGCGAAATTTTCCGCCAGCGCGCCAACGACCGGCAAGATGTGGTCGAGCAGTTGCGGTCAGAAGTCCGTCGCCTGGGCGGCGACCCGGAGGACGGCGGCTCGTTCATGGGCAAGGCTCACCAGCGCTTCGAAGACCTGAAGGCCGCGATTACCGGTCACGATGAGAAGTCGATCATCAACGAGGTCGAGCGTGGCGAGGATTATCTCAAGGAGAAATGGCAGGCGGCGCTCCAGAGCGGTGACCTGCACGGAGAGGTGCATGACCTGGTCGAGCGCTGTTACCAATCGATCAAGTCGGGCCACGACCAGATGAGCGCGCTCAAGCACGGCATGGAAACTCCGTCACACGCCTGAGCGTTGGCCCAACGGAAATCACCACCTCGTCAATCGGGGTGGGGAGCGGGGCGGCTCTCAGGCCAGCGGAGCTGCCCCGCCTGCGCTCCTCAAAAGCCCATCAGCGCGAGCACCTCGCGGCGGCTCCGCTCATCCTCGCGGAACGTCCCCATCATCCGGCTTGTAGTCATCATCACCCCCGGCGTCTGAACCCCCCGCGCGGTCATGCACGCGTGGCTGGCCTCGATGACGACGGCGACCCCCTTGGGCTGAAGATGCTGCCAAATTGCGTCAGCGACTTGCGCGGTTAGCCGCTCCTGCACCTGCAGACGCCGGGCATAGCCGTGCAGCACGCGGGCGAGCTTGCTGATTCCGACGACACGGTCCTTGGGCAGGTAGGCGATAGACGCCTTGCCGATGATCGGAGCCATGTGGTGCTCGCAGTGCGACTGAAACGGGATGTCCTTCAACAGGACGATCTCGTCATAGCCGCCGACCTCCTCGAAGGTTCGGCTGAGGTGAACCGCGGGGTCCTCTGCATAGCCCTTGGCATACTCACGCCAAGCACGGGCAACGCGGCGTGGCGTGTCGAGCAGCCCTTCGCGTTCCGGGTCATCGCCAGCCCAGCGGATCAGCGTCCGGACCGCCTCCGCAACGGCCCCGGGTACCTCGCACGGCGGCGCTTGCTCGACGAGGTCGCCGTCATCGGGATCGCCATTATGGTTCATGCGTGAAGCTCCCGTTCGATGCTTTCCGCCACTGCGGCGGCCTGCTCGCGGATGTCAGGCACCGCGATGATCTCCCAATAGCGGCCCTTGGTCAGCGGCCCCATCGCCCATAGATGCTCGCCCGCCCGGCAGGTTCCGTCGATTTCGAGCCCGATGCCAAGATGGTCGGGCCTGACATGGCCCGCGTCCAGCAGGCTGCGCAGCAGCGGGTCCTTCGACCGGGCGATCGAATGGAGCGGGCCGGTGCAGTTGAACGCGAAGCCGAAGGTCTCCGTCCGTCGCTGTGAAGCGCCCCGCCTGCGGTAGTCGACCTCGATCCCGCTAGCGGTCTCGCGAGCGGCGAGGATTCGGCCGGCGACGATCTCGAGCCGACCGTCGGCGACCGCGCGGGCAACGATCGAGGCAACCTCGGGGGCGATGCGATGCCGGTGCACATCCCACCAGGGCCGCGCGTGGCGAAGAAAGCGGCGCTGCTCATCCGCGGT
>DASSIU010000024.1:0-3351 GCA_035691585.1 Sphingomicrobium sp.
TTTCCCACGCGGCGATGAGACGCTGGAAGAGGCACAGGCAGCGAAAAAACGCCATATCGCCGCCAAGCTTTGCCTCGACCGGCCCAACCTGCGGGTCCTCGACATCGGCTGCGGCTGGGGCGGGCTGGCGCTGACCCTGGCGCGCGACTACGGAGCGCGTGTCCTGGGTGTAACCCTGTCGCAGGAGCAGCTGACCGAGGCGCGGGCACGCGCCGCGGCGTAGGGACTCCAGAATCGGGTCAACTTCGAGCTGCTGGACTATCGAGCGGTCAACCGGCAGTTCGATCGCATCGTCTCGGTCGGCATGTTCGAGCATGTCGGCGCGAAACATTATGATGAATTCTTCGCCAAATGCAGTGAGCTTCTAAAATCCGACGGGGTGATGCTGCTGCACACGATCGGAACGCTTGGACCGGCGGCGCGCTCGCCCGACCCGTTCACCGACAAATGGATTTTCCCCGGATATCATCTGCCGTCGCTGAGAGAGATGGTGACCTCGAGTGAGAAGGTCCGGATGATCGCGAGCGATGTCGAGATGCTGCGGCTGCATTATGCCTACACGCTTCGCCACTGGCTCGACCGAGCGACGAAATCCCGCGCGAAGATCGAAGCGATGTTCGACTCGCGTTTCTTCCGGATGTGGGAGTTCTATCTCGCAGGCGGGATCGTGATGTTCGAGCACGGCGCGGCCTGCAATTACCAGGTGCAATATGTGCGCGACCGCCGGGCGCTGCCGATCACCCGCGACTACATGCTCGAAACCGAGCAGCGCTATCGAGAGATTGGCGCGAAGGCGGCGCCGGCGGCAAAGAAGCCGCGCGGCGCCGGATCCAGGAAGACGCTGGAAACCACCGACGCCTAACTGGCGAGGCGTTTCGCCCGGTTCGCCTTGCTCGCCTGCCTCCGTTCGCTCGGGGTCAGGACCCCGTCGCGGTTGAGGTCGGCGGCATCGAATTGGCGAAGCGCCGCCTGCTGCGCTTCCTCGAGCGAGAGACGACCGTCCTTGTTCGTGTCGGCGGCGTCGAACATTCGAACAATCGCGCTTCCGCGCATGTTCGCGTGCCGAACTTTTATCCTCCCGCTGGCGGCGGCCGCGTCGAACTCGGCGCGGGTGATGATTCCGTCCTTGTTCGCATCTGCTCGAGCGAACAGCGACGACCGACCTCGACCGGCTTTGACGGTCTTGCCCTTTGCCGCCAGCCGGGCAGCGCGAGCGGCATCGATTTCCACTTGCGTGATCTTGCCGTCGTGATCGGTGTCCATGCGATCGAACATCTTCTCGGCCCGCTTTGGCGCCGCCTTGGCCGCGCGCTCGTCGAACCGCTGCTGCTGCGCCGCGATCTCGTCCTTTGTGACGAACCCGTCGTGGTTGGAATCAAGCTCCTTGAAGAGCCGTTCGATATGCGCCGGCACATCCGTGCGATTCTGGCTAGCGGCGAAGAAGCTGCCGCGAGCGTGGGCTTTGGGTGAGACGGACGTTGCAGAAGAATCGGGTCCGGCGACTGCCGCGCTAGCGGCGAACGAGGCGGCAAGGCACAGGCCGCCGACGACTACTCTACTCATGACGATAACCTCCAAAACGGACATTACCGAGCACGCTGTTGGTAGGGGCAGTTCGCGGTCGAATGCAACAGCCGTGAGTTTATCGCTCTAGCTCGGGCGATGCTCCCGCCGAAGCGCGTGCGCCTGCTGCCGTTCTTCCGGAGTGATCTTGCCGTCGTGGTTGAGATCGGCCTTGTCGAAATGCGCCAGCGCCGCGGCCTCCGCCTCTGCCAGCGAGACTCGACCGTCGTGGTTGGTGTCGGCCATCTCGAACAGATGCCCGGCGAAACCCATGCCCCGATGCATCCCCATTCCGCCGTGCATCGCGCCCCGCTGTTCAAAGCGGAATTCCATCTTGTTGCCATCAATCGGCGGCATTGGCGCCTGACTGGGAGTAGCGGCTGCATCGCTCCGCATAATCATCACGCGCTCTCGGCGGAGCTCGGGCTTGGCGGCCATGAACTCATCGCGGCTGATCACTCCATCGTGGTTGGCGTCGAGCTTGTCGAACATCGCCGCGCGATCCGGCATGGGCATCGCGACTTCGGGAATTCGCTGAGCCATTTCACGGCCCATGTCGGCCATCCCGCGCGCCTTCTCCGCCATCTCGCGTCCCATCTCGCCCATTCCGGCGAGCTTCTGATGGAAGGCCTCCACCTCTGCCGGGGTGACGAAACCGTCGTGATCGGTGTCGAGCCTCGTAAACAATTCCCGAACGTGCCGGACGACCTCGTCGCGGGTCATCACACGGTCGGACATGACCATCATCCGCACATGCGGCTCGGCGGGCGGCGCAACGCGCATCGGAGGTGCGGTTCCCTGGGCGACACCCGGAGGCGGCGGCGGCGCGGGTTGGGCCAGCGCTGGAGCACCGGCCAGTGCGACGGCTGCGCCGCCGATCAACAGCTTCTTCATGAGTGCCTCCTCCTCAAGATTGAGGAAGAGCTAAATCATTCAAGCTTTCTGGCAATTGAACGGATGCGAAACGGTCAGCGGCGGAAATAAGGACGCACGTCGATATAACCCCAACGCACAAGCGCGCCGGGTCTTCGTACCCGGGAAAGCGCCTTTGGAACGTCGTCGTTCGGGTCGAAGATGCCGCTTTGGCGGGTAACCAGCCAGATCACGGGGACATCGTTCAATCTCTGGTCGCGAGCGAAGGCATCCGCCTGCAGGGGGGTCAGCGATACCACGGCGGGCCAGCCGGCGCGGATCGGTCCATTGAAGTCCATGGTCGGGAAGGGTTCGGGAATCGGGCGGACCGTGCCGGGGATGCGCTCCCGAACTGCGGCAAGCGGAAGCGCGCTGTCCGCCGGATACAACCATACCTGGTCGGCCGTGGCGACGTTACGAGACAAATAATCGGACAGTAGATCCCAGCGTTCGTCCGCCGGGCGAAGCGCCACGGCGGCTGCAGCGGGGATCAAGGTGATACAGATGGCCGCAGTGATCATTCGGCGCTCACGGGCGTCATCGCTTCGGGCGATCGCTCCGGCGATCAACAAGTAAGCGGGGACCAGTGTTCCCGAGAGCGTACGCGCGAGAAAGATAGGAACGAATGCGGCGGAAATGACCGCGGCGATCAGCGGCGGGCCGAGCCAAAGGAGCAGCAGCAGGCGGTTCGAGTTCCAGCCTTTCGAGGACCAGGTCGATGCCAATGCACGCTTCAGCAGAAGCGCCATCGCCAGCGCCGCAACGGCCGAGCCGACAGTCAGCGCTTCGACGGGGACGGTATAGAGCACGAGCAGCTGGAGGAGCATGCTCGGCTCCCACTTGAGCCAGTTGGTGCCCCAGTCGTGCGCGCGGCTG
>DASSIU010000025.1:0-6527 GCA_035691585.1 Sphingomicrobium sp.
GGGCGCCGATCCTGCGGAGATTGAGAGCGCGCTGGCGCGGTCGACGCCCGACCGGCTGCTGGTCGCGGCCGAGGCGCTTCGCCAAGGCTTCACGGTCGAGCGGATCAACCAGATCGCGGGCTTCGACCCGTGGTTTTTGAAGCGGTTGCAGGAGATTGTTGAGGCCGAAGAGAAAGTTCGCATCAACGGGCTCCCGAGCGACGCGCGTGGGATGCGGCGATTGAAGGCGATGGGCTTCTCCGATGCCCGGCTGGCGCAGCTGTCGCTTCGCTCCGCGGGTGTCGAACGCGGGATGAGCGAGGCCGTCGCGGCCGGCGGATCGGGCGTCGTGCATAGCGCCATGACGGCGATGACTGGCGGGATCACCGAGGCGGAAGTCCGCGCGCACCGGCTGCGGCTTGGCGTCCGCCCGGTGTTCAAGCGGATCGACAGCTGCGCGGCCGAGTTCGACGCGACAACGCCGTATCTTTACTCGACCTATGAAGCCCCGCTGTTCGGAGAACCGGAGGACGAGGCCCAGGTCAGCGACCGACGAAAAGTGATGATCCTCGGCGGCGGCCCCAACCGGATCGGTCAGGGAATCGAGTTCGATTATTGCTGCTGCCATGCCGCCTTTGCGCTCGGGCGCGACGGCGCCGGCTTCGAAACGATCATGGTCAATTGCAACCCCGAGACGGTGTCGACCGACCCCGACACCTCGGATCGTCTCTATTTCGAGCCGCTAACGGCCGAGGACGTGCTTGAGGTCGTCCGGCGCGAGCAGGAGAAAGGCGAGCTGCTGGGCGTCATCGTCCAGCTCGGCGGGCAGACGCCGCTCAAGCTCGCCGAGGAGCTGCAGGCCGCAGGCGTGCCGATTCTTGGGACCTCGCCCGACAGCATCGATCTGGCCGAGGACCGCGAGCGCTTCGCCGCCCTGGTCCAGCGGCTTGGGCTGAAGCAGCCGGCCAATGGCATCGCCCGCAGCCGCGACGAGGCGCAGCGGGTGGCGGAGCGGATCGGCTATCCGGTTCTCCTTCGCCCCTCCTACGTGCTGGGCGGCCGCGGGATGGAGGTCGTCGAGGGGCCGCAGCAGCTCGATCATTATATCGCGACCGCGGTGGAGGTCTCCGGCAAGAGCCCGGTGCTGATCGACCGCTACCTGCGCGACGCGATCGAGGTCGACGTCGACGCGATTTGCGACGGCAGCGATGTCGCAGTCTGCGGAGTGCTCCAGCATATCGAGGAAGCAGGCGTTCACTCGGGGGACAGCGCCTGCTCGATCCCGCCCTACAGCCTGCCCGCGGAGATCGTCGCGGAAATCGAACGACAGACGCGAGAGCTCGCGCTGGCGCTGAAGGTCAAGGGCCTGATGAACGTCCAGTTCGCGGTGAAGGAGGGGGAGGTGTACCTGATCGAGGTCAATCCTCGCGCCAGCCGCACGGTGCCGTTCGTCGCCAAGTCGATCGGCCAGCCGGTCGCCAAAATCGCCGCGCGAGTGATGGCCGGCGAGCCGCTAGCGGCCTTCGGCAAGGTCGGGCGCAAGCCCAGCTACATCGCGGTGAAAGAGTCCGTGTTTCCCTTCGCGCGCTTTCCCGGCACCGACCCCGTATTGGGACCGGAAATGAAGAGCACCGGTGAAGTCATGGGAATTGCTGGTGATTTCGATATTGCATTCGCCAAGGCCCTGCTCGGCGCGGGGATGATCCTGCCGCAGAGCGGAACAGCCTTCGTCTCGGTGAAGGACGCGGACAAGGACAATATCGTGCCCGCGGTCGAGAAGATGGTCGAACTCGGGTTCAGGATCATTGCCACCGGCGGGACTGCCGCTCATCTGCAGTCGAAGGGCTTGCCCGTGGAGACCGTCAACAAGGTCGCCCAGGGAAGGCCCCACATCGTCGACCGGCTGCTCGACGGCGAGGTGGCGATCGTGTTCAACACCACCGAAGGCTGGCAGTCGCTGAAGGACAGCCATTCCATCCGCACCACCGCGCTTACTAGGAAGGTTCCCTACTTCACCACGGCTCCGGCGAGCCTGGCCGCGGCGCGGTCGATCGAGGCGGTACGAGGACATGCGCTTGAAGTCGGCTCGCTCCAATCCTATTATTCCGCCTCCCAAAACTAGGCATTCACTCACAATCTGCTTTCGTTCGCGGGCCGTGAAGCACCGCCGGGGCAGGTTTTTGATAAAGGGTTTGAGACAATGGCGAGTGCCGAAAAGGTGCCGATGCTGGCCGAGGGCCACCGCAAGCTGACCGACGAGCTGAAGCGCTTGAGAAGCGAGGAACGCCCGGCGATTGTCGAGGCGATCGAGGAGGCGCGGGCGCACGGCGACCTCAGCGAGAATGCCGAATATCATGCCGCCAAGGAGCGCCAGGGACAGGTCGAAGCGACGATCGCCGATCTCGAGGATCGCCTCAGCCGCGCGATGGTGATCGACCCAACCACCTTGTCGGGCGACAAGGTTGTGTTCGGAGCGACGGTGACCCTGCTCGACGAGGACGAGAAAAAGGTGAAGTACCAGCTGGTCGGTCAGACCGAGGCGGACGCCCGCGTGGGACGCATCAGCTACAATTCACCCCTCGGACGGGCGTTGATCGGCCGCCAGAAGGGCGAAGAGGTCGAGGTCTCGACGCCATCCGGCGACCGTTATTACGAGATCAAGAAGGTCGAGTTCATCTGAACCGCTTTCCGCGCACCGCGACCAATATCATCGTCGCGCTGACGGCGCTGGCATGGGTGATCGCGGCCGTGCTCGGGCAATCCGAGAAAGCGGCCTTCGCGCTCGGGTTCATTCCTCTGCGGGTGTATATTCCTGCGGTGGCGTTCCCGGCAGTGCCCGCGTTCCTGACGCCGGTGACGGCGACGCTCGTCCATGCCAACCTCGTCCACGTCGGATTCAACCTCCTGATTCTCTTGTGGTGCGGCTCGCAGGTTGAGCGCGTGATCGGCGCGAGCGGCTTGGTCGTGCTCTACATTGTCGGCGCCTACGCCGCGGCGGCGGCCCAATGGGGCGTGAACCCGCACGGCACGGTGCCGGTGATTGGCGCGAGCGGGGCGATCAGCGCCGTCATGGGCGCCTATGCCTTGAGCTTTGGCAGGGCGAAGCCTTTCACCAGCAACCTCAGGATCAACCGCTGGATCAATGTCGCCTGGCTTCTCGTCGCCTGGGTGGTGCTTCAGATCATGATGGGTTGGATCGGCGACCAGCAGGGATACCTGCTCGCCACGCCCGCCCATGTCGGCGGATTTGCAGCGGGGCTGTTGCTGCAGCGTCCCCTGCTGCTCTGGCGCTATCGCAAGGCCTGAGCTGGGGCTGGGGTCGGGGCCGCCTTGCTCGCGGCAATGAAGGCGTGAACCTGGTCCTCGAGCGTCGGCAGCGGGACCGAGCCCAGGCCCAGCAGCATGGTGTGGAATTTCTTGATGTCGAAGCGGGTACCGAGCTGCTGCTCCGCCTCCGCCCTTAGCCGCCGGATCTCCAACTCGCCGAGCATGTAGGACAGCGCCTGGCCGGGCCAGCTGATGTAACGGTCGACCTCGGTCTCAACCTCGTGGTTCGACAAGGCGGTGTGGGACGCGAGATAGTCGATCGCTTGCTGGCGCGACCATCCATAGTGGTGGATCCCGGTGTCGATCACCAGCCGGACCGCGCGCCACATCGCATAGCTTTGCTGGCCGAACTTCTCATACGGTGTACGGTAGATGCCCATCTCGTTGCCGAGCCACTCGCAATAAAGGCCCCAGCCTTCGCCATAGCCTGAGAAATAGATGTTGCGCCGGAAGCGGGGCAGCGTGCTGCCTTCTTTCGCGATAGCCGCCTGGAAGCTGTGGCCCGGCGTGCACTCGTGCATCGTAAGCACCGGGATGTTGTAGAGAGGGCGGCTCGGGAGGTCGTAGGTGTTCATCTGGCATGCTTCGAGGCCGCCGCGACCCGAGGTGTAAAAGGGCGCCAGCGCCTCCGGAACCGGAATGATCGCAAAGCGGTACCGCGGAAGCACCTCGAAATAATCCTTGAGCTTCCCGTCGACGCGCTTGGCGGTGTAGGCCGACACGCCGAGCAAATCGTCGGGTTTGCGGGCGATGAACTGCGGGTCGGTTTTCAGGAAGTGCAGGAACTCGGGGAATGTCCCCTTGAACCCACTGTCTTTCATCGTCTGATCCATTTGCGCCTGGATCAACGCAACCTGTTGGAGGCCGATCTGGTGGATTTGCTCAGGGGTCAGGTCGAGCGTCGTGAACTTGCGGATCTGGGCCTGGTAATAGGCGTCGCCGTTGGGCAGGTCGTGCGCGCCGGTCGTCTTGCGCGTCCCCGGGACGTAGGTGCCGCGGTAGAAGGTGAGCAGGTTCTGATAGGCTGGCACGACCGCCTGGTCGATCGCCGCCTTGGCCTCCGCGCGAAGTTTCTCCTGGTCGGCGGCGCTGATCGTCGACGGCATGGTCCGGAACGCATCGTAGAAGGCGCTTTGTTCTGCCGGCTTGACGAACGAGGCGATGGAGCCGTCTCGGCCGGCAAGGGTCGCCTGCGGCGGGGTGAAGCCGCGCTTCAGCCCGGCGCGCATGTTGGCGATTTCCTCCCCGAAATAGCGCGGGATATCGCGCATTCGCGCGATGTAGCGTTCGTAGGCGGCCGCGTCGGGGAGCGACTCCCGCTCGTTGAGGTAAGTCCAGAAGTTGCTGTCGCTGTTCGCCGGCATTTCCCAGTCGTGGAACTTCGCGTCGGTGACCGCGGCTTCGAGAATGGCGCGAAGGACATCGGCGTTAACCTTCTCGCCAGGCGAGAGGTTTGCGACCGGGATGGCGTTCAGCTGATCGAGTAGGTCCTGCTCAAACCCTGCGCGCGCCAGCTGGGTTGCCGGGTCGACCTTCGGAAGATAGCCGGCCGACTGGTTTTCGCCCTTGGCATCGACGAAGAAGCCGGACTGCTTCTGATCCCAGTCGGCATAGCCTTCGTAGAGCGCCTTGAGCCGCGCGTCCGCCGAAGTGGCGGGAGCCGTGACCGGAGGCTGGGTCTGGGCGAGCGAGGGCGAGCTGACGCCGCAAAGCAATGCGGCGGCGAAGAGCGAGAGACGGAGGGTGTTGCGCATAAGCGCAGCGTGGCCCGAATTTTACGGCGTTGCAATCCGGCCGTGCGGTCAGCCCGCGGGAAGCTTGGGCCTCGAAATGCCGTCCATGTCCGGCTCGAGCAGCCGGTGGAGGTGGACGACGACATATTTCATCTCGGCGTCGTCGACGCTGCTTTGCGCCTTGCCCCGCCAGGCTTCCTCGGCGGCGGCGTAGCTGTCGTAGACGCCGACGAGGTCGATCGTGTTCATGTCGAAGTCGAGCCCGCGCGGGTCCTTCACATGCCCGCCGAAGACCAGGTGAAGCTTGCTCATGGCGCCCCCGCTATCCCATTCGCCTCGGTTCGTCAGCTTTTGTTCCGCGCGGCATCGACTGCAGCGCTCGCCGAGGCCTTGGCTGCGTCCGTCAAGCGGTCGATCAGGTCCCGGATCGTTTCCTCGCCCTTGGTCCGGTTCAGCCCCATCTCGTCGAGCCGTTGCGAGCCGGTGTCGCGTGCAGCGTCGAACGCGGCGCGCGCGCTGTCCTTCACCCGCCGGGCCGTGGGACGGACGAGCCGGGTCTCGGCCTCGGTGCGGGGGAGCAAAGCAGCGATCAGCGCCCCAGCGGCGATGCCACCGGCAAGCGCCAGCAGCGGCGCCTGGCCGAGCGTGTCGGTCGCGCTCCCGCGAGCGCTCTCATAAGCCTCTATCGCCCGTTGGCGCGGGGACGCCGCGTCAGTTCCACTGGCGGTACTATTGCTGGTCGTCTGGTCGATCATTGCCTAGTCCTCGTATCGTCCTGTTTGGCCCTGGCTGTCTTGCGGCCTTTCCGCTTTTCACCGACGAGCTTGCCGGCGAGGTCCATCAGTGGTTCGCGGGCCAGGAACATGGTGACGGCGGCGACGACGCCAGTGGCGGCGAAGGGCCGCGCTCGTACGGCGTCGACCGTGTTCTCCGCGAAGTCGGCGCCCTTTTCCTTCGCCCCCTGCCAGGTATTGCGAGCCAGCGTTTTGGGGCTGAGCCGCTCCTGCAGCTCGTGCGCGGTGGCCATGACTCGGGCTCGACTGTGCTCGGCCTCCGCACGAGCCGAGACGATTTCGGGGGTGTCCTTCACAGGTCGTGCCTCAACCGGTTGTAGCCATACCAACCGAGCAGGCCGGCGATGGCGGCGAAGATCAACATGCCGATAAATCCGGCGGCGAGCGGCCCGATGAAGGTCTCAAGGACAAGCACGACGCCAAGTGCAAGAGCGGTGATCGCGGCCAGCACGCAGATGAACGCCGCGCCGAACATCGCCGCCGGAAGCGCCAGCGCCTTGCCCTTGGCGGCGGCGATCGCCTTGACCAACCCGAGCTCGGCGCGGGCATAGGACTTACCCTCTTCGATCAGCTCGTGGACGAGCTCACCGACCGGCCGTTCGGAGGGCGGAGGGCCCGGGTCGACCGGCTTCAGCATCAGTCCTCTTCTCCCTCGTCCCTCGCCAGACCGCTCTTTAGCAGCCGCGCGACGACG